>CAZXXV010000287.1:0-6234 GCA_964644725.1 uncultured bacterium | reverse complement strand
TCGGACTTACTATGACTATTGGTGTGCCCCTGGAACGCATCCTTGAGGTTTGCGAGCGCTTCTACGCCCGCGACGGCTTCGTCCAGTGGACCGAAGTAGGCCGGGCCCTCAACCTCTCCCGCCAGGCCATCTACGCCCGCCTCCGTGACGCCGTGGCCGCCGGCACCGTCGATCCCACCCTCCTCGAGCGCTACCGCTCGACTTCGTCGCGCACCGCCACCGCCCGCGAGAAGCGCCTCACCCTCCGCCGCGAAACCCTCTCCGTCCGCCTCTCCCCCGAGAACATCGCCTGGCTCCGCGAAGAAGCGGCCATCCGCCGCGTTCGCATCCAGGACATCGTCGACGGCCTGCTCGGCGCTGCGCGCCGAGCCGCCATCTCCCCGAGCACGGAAATCTCTTCGGCAAACCCGAATTAACCCCAAAAGTATATGCAGCGAAGCTGCACATTCATATACAAAAAAATAGCGGACTGAAGTGCTATCTAGCGATATGCCTATAGACGCATAAACCCCCCGGTTTTAGGGGGACTTGACGGGTTGCCCGATCCATGCTAGGATTCTCTCGTGCGCGCGCACGCGCAGGCGGTTCCGCTCTGCTGCGCGCGCCACGGCCCCACCGGCTCCTCCCTTGCGGATCTGCCGGATCCCGTGCTACGTTGCTTGCAAGTTCCGATCGATCCAGCCCGCAGGGCCAGCGGATCCGGAACCATCCCCCCGAGCTTGCCCG
This sequence comes from uncultured bacterium, assembly GCA_964644725.1. Classification (GTDB taxonomy): domain Bacteria; phylum Methylomirabilota; class Methylomirabilia; order Methylomirabilales; family 2-02-FULL-66-22; genus 2-02-FULL-66-22. The sequence continues at coordinate 5,508 of CAZXXV010000287.1, read as the reverse complement.
GGAACCGCACCTAGACAATCAAAGCATCCCCGCATGGGCCCCAGCTTTGCTGTGCCCGTGTCCCAGCCGCTCCCTGCGGCTGGACCCGATCTGGCGCTCACGCTTGACGGATCGGGCGGAACCGATGCTAGATTGTCAGGGACAGATCAGCCAGATCCGGATTCCCCGGGTCCGGCCGATCTCCCTCCCTCCCCTTGACGAACCGGCGCAATCCGCGCTAAGCTCAGGGGGTCCCAAACTACCTTGTCCAAACAGCCTATGTCTCATCTCTTGCGCAGCCAGTAAGGCGCGGCCGGCCGGGCGATTCCCGGAGTCACAGGAAGGTCTCAGTCCTATGCGGACTGGGCGCTAGTCGTGGACGACAACGCCAGAGATGGCGGCCTCTCGTACGACCCCCGGCGATCACACGCCGGGCGCTGACCGACCCAACAATCTCCCGCCACAACAGCTGGCGACCGGGAGTGCGGTGTCTAGTAAGCGGTGGTTGGGGTGTCGAACGGCGAACGCGGAACCTCCTGCCGATTGGTGCCCTTTGGGCACCCTGAGGCCTTCCAACATATCGGGACTGCTCCTATCAGGGTCCCAACGCGCAGGTTTCAAACCCTGCGCCGGTGCGCCGGCCCCTTAACGCCCGGCTGATAGGTGTGATGGCTCCGTTCCATCCGGTGCTGCTCCTGCTGAGCAGCAACGGTCGCCATATGCCGACCGTGGCAATGGGTACAACGCTCTGCCCAGCATATCCAATCCTTTCCCCCAGAGGTTCCCCGGCTGCACTGCAGCTGGGGTCCTTTGGCTGAAGGGCTTTTCCGCTTTGCGGAAATCCTTCGTCCCCTCTATAAGCTGTGATCAGCATGATCCGTGGATGAACCTACCATGCAGCTCCGAGTTGCGCTGCTCTGGGATTTCATGAACCGCCCCACAATCGCCCCCGGGTCCGAACACTGGACCCGCTGGGCCATTGAGCGCCGCAGCTTGCTGCGCATTCTTCACAACGTACCAATGCAAATCCGGATACCGCTGGACTGGCAACCATGAAGCCCAACCCTAACGGGAGGGTCCTCTATGAGGGCCCTTCCCTCCTCGATGGCGTCCCCATCGTGGTTATCGCCACCGGCTTCGCCGAATCCTCGGCGAACGGCAAAACCGGCGCCATGATCCAAACCTGGATCATGCGCCAGGACATCCCACCCCACGAGGCCTTCAGGGCTCCTGAGGGTGCTTCCGTCTGCGGGGATTGTCCCCACTACCGCGACAAAACCTGCTACGTCAATTGGGGCAGGGCCCCCCGCGCCGTTTGGCAGTGCTGGCGCCACGGTGCCGGCTACGCCCAGGCCGTCCCCTCCGATTTCGATGGGGTCGATCTGCGCATCGGCTCCGCCGGCGATCCCGCGGCGGTCCCCGTCGACGTTTGGCTCGAGATCTTGTGGCGGTGCGCCAGCCGCACCGGCTACACCCACCAGTGGCGCCAGCCCCGCTTCCGGAGCTTTATGAGCTTCGTTCAGGCCTCCTGCGACTCTCTCCAGGATCTGGAGGATGCCAAGGCCGCCGGCTGGGCCACCTTCACAGTGCTGCCCAAGGGCCAGGCAGATCCCCCGGGCACGGTTCACTGCGCCGCTTCCATCGAGAAGGGCCAGAAAACCACGTGCCAGCGCTGCGGGCTCTGCAACGGCGTCAGTGCCGACGTGGTCATCTGGGCCCACGGTTCCCGCGGCGGCGCTGTCCAGTGGGCCCCGCCTGTGGCGGCCTGACCCCATGACCCGTCTTCCTTTCGAACGCGCCGCGTGCCTGGCACTCGGCGCAATGCTCACCGTTCTCCTTCTCCGATGACTTCCACCGCTCCCGCTGTGCGCACCGCGCGCACCTATTCCCCCAAAGGGGACGTCGGCCGCCACCTGGTGGCCGCTCGTGATCTCCAGCAGCAGATCCAGGAACTGGAGGCCAAGCTGGCCCGCCACCGGGTCTGGCTCCTGACCCACATGAACCGCCTCAACCTCGATCGCCTCGAGGAGGGCGACTTCCTGGCGGTCCGGAAGCTCAGGCATGCCTGGGATTATTCCCCCGAGACCGAGCGCGAAGCACTCGCGCTCCGCGCGCTCCAGAAATGGGAGCAGGCTCAGGGCATCGCCACCGATTCCCCCACGCTTTACCTCTCTCTCCAACACTCACCCAAAAAGGCCTGATCCAATGACCCTCGACGATCGCCTCCCATCGGGAGGCCTCACCTTTCCGGTGGTGCACCTCAACGGCACCGGCCGCGGCACGCTCCAGGCCGAGTACCACTACGCCCGCAACGCGGCGTGGGAAGCGCGCCAGCGCCTCGCGCTCGTGACCTGCCATGGCCGCGACTACTACCCCCTCCCCGGGGACGCCTATTTCGAGGCCCGCAAGGTCCGGGAAGCCCATCTGCGCTCCCTCGATCTCCTGATCGAGTACCTCGATGCCCACCTCGAGCATCTCCTCCCCCCTCCTGGTGCAGTCCGGTGAAGCTCCCCCTTATTACAGAGAAACAGGCCGGGGCGCCTTGACGCTACCGCTTGTTTCTCCTACACTCGTTCCAGACCACCACGACTACATCCTTCCACCCTTCTCTGTTCCTGTCATGACTGCCACCGTTTCCGCCATGTACACGGCCCCCACTTCCGATGGGGTCGCTGTCTACGGCCGCTACCGCTCCGCCGGCTACCAAGTCCAGCCTCTCACTTCCCGTCTGGGCGGCATGGTCCAGGCCGGCGCCTCCAACAGCGAGGCCTTCCGGGCCGCCGGCCTGGACTGGATTGCGGACAAGCGCCCCGCCTTTTTCATGGGGGCCGACGGCCCCATCAGTTCCCGGGAGCACTGCTCCATCGTCCGCAGCGACACCGACCTCCTGCTCGGCATCCACGGGCGAGGCTATACACCAGTGCAGAATAATGCTCTCGTTGAAGTCCTGGATTACCTGAGAGAGGAGGCCGTCCTCGAGTCGGTCCTCTCCATCAACGGCGGCCGCCGGGTCTTCGCCACCGCCGCGATCCATGCCCAGGAGGACGTCCTCCCCGGGGACGCGGTGCGTCGCTACCTCCACCTGTTCAACAGCCACGACGGCTCCTCCTCCTTCGGGGTCTTCTTCTCCGATGTCCGGCTGGCCTGCGCCAACCAGCTGGCCTACCTCACAGGCCGGGCCATCAAAACGGCCGAGGACTCTGGCCAGGGGCTGCGTCGGAAGCACACCTCCAGCGTGACCGACTTCGCGGCCAACCTGCCCCGCATGATCGATCTGGAGCGCCGCGCCTTCCACAACTCCATCCAGGAGCTCCAGACCATGACCACGATCGGGCTCTCCCCCGAGCGCGCTCGCCGCATCCTCGAGGCCACCTTCGCCAACAAGCTGGCCAAGCCCATCACGGACAAGGAGACCAAGGAGGAGCGCCCCCGGGTGCTGGCCGATCTCCCCGAGGTCGACACCATCCGCTCCCACTACCGCGGCGACACCGGCATGGGCATCAACGACCTGGACGGCGCCCGGGGCACGGTCTACGGCCTCTACAACGCGATCACCCAGTACTTCACCCACGACGCCGGCCGCGTCAAGGACGAAACCGAGCGCGCCCGCGCCCGGCTCATCAGTCTCTGGGGTGGCGAATCCGCCAAGTGCCTGGCCGTCGCCCGGGAAGCCTGCCTCGCCGCCTGAGCCTCACCTGCCCCCGCTCTGCGGGGGCTTTTCCAATCCTCCTGTCATTCCTTCCATGAAGATTCCACTTGCCACCAAGGCGGCAGCCGCCGCGTTGGCTGCGGCCACGCTGCTTTGTCCTTCAGCTGCTCAGGCTCAACCGGTTCCCCCAAGCCCGGAGATGTTCACCCTTTACGCCAAGATGGGCGCCCTCCAATACGGTGAAAAACTCCGTGCGGAGGGCGACAACGTCCGTGCTTGTTTGGCCTGGCGCCATCTCAGCTACATCGAGCAGAGAGAAGGCACTACCTCCGCCGACTCTATGGCCTTAACTGAGCGTCTGCTTGCCTCCGTTTGTCCCCAATACTGGGGGCTCAAGTGAACTGGTTCATTTTCTGGCGCAGTCTTGAGCTCTATTCTCGCCACCTTGCGCCTGTGGCCACACCCCTAGTAGAGGAGGTGAACCATTTCAGCAGAGCTGTAGTCGATGCCCATCTGGAGAATCTAAAGACTACTACAGCGGCTGAGTCTACTTTTATCGATCTGATCTAATCCCCGCCATGACCACCACCGCATTTCTCGTTACTCGTGTAGCACGCACCAGCACCACCCCTTGGGAGATCTACACACACCGCATGGACAGCGCCGAGCCTATGACCTGGCAGGAAGCCCTGGTCATCAGCCAGAACACGGATTCCGCTAGCAGCAAGACCCTTTCCATCAGGCCTGTCGCCTGACCCATCCACGGCCCGCCGGGAGCCCATCCCGGCATCACCACCCACACCACCACCGCCAACTATCCATGGATCAATCCGACTGGGTAAATGTGGCGCACTGTGCCTGGCTTCGCACGCAAGACCGTATGGTCCCTGTTCGGCAGGGCGCATGGGGTGCCTTGCCGCAGGAGTTGATCGCCCTGGCGCTGGGCGAATCATTGAGCTACGCAACAGCGGAGGCTATGGCTCGTCGCGCAAAGTGGGCCACCGCCGCCTGAACCTACGGCCCGCCGGGAGCCCATCCCGGCACCACTCATCTCCACCACCTCTATGGCCACCTCCCGCATCTACACCACGGTTCTCACTGAATACTGATTCTCATGACTCACGAAAACAATTACGGGCTTAAGCTCACCTGGCCCGACGGCGTTACGGCCTATCCTATCCGCCACCTATCACAGGCTGAGGCTGAGGAATATGTGACGGATTTACAGCCGACCTACGATAGCGAAGGCCGGGGCGTTCGGATCACAGTCGTCAAGCTGGAGGGGGTCTAATGGCTTCACTCAAGTTCCGTGTCGACTTTGAAGAAGAGAACCGGCACGGTCAGTTTGTTGGTAAGACCAGATGGATAGGGGGGCCGTCGCCCGCTCGAATTCGCAATTGTCGCTGTCAGGATGGGATCGACCGCACTGCTTACATCACAGGCGAGCCGGATACGTGGTGGACAACTCCCGCACGGATCAATATCGGCAAGCGCTCGGTGCGGGGGTACCTCACCTGCGAGGACGGGCTGTGGGAGTTCCATCAGGAGGGCTGAAGCCCCCCGAGCCCGGTGGTAGGTTTCGAACCGTTGCCGGGCTCCGCCGGTGGCTGGCGCTGCCGGGATTCTGTGCGCAGACTTGGAATCCGGCGCTGCGCGTCTGCCGCACTTTTTTCGATCTAATCAATTCATGGAATCTTTCACCTTCTACATGATCACGGATGCCGCTTCTCACTTCTTATCGCTGAAAGCTTCGCCTACGTGGTCTGTGGTACCTCACGATTGCCTACTCTCCGGTAGTTGCTGGGCGGATCTAGATACTGCGGTGCAGCATCTGAAGCAAGCGCGGACCCTGTTACAGGGTTGCGCTTTGGGGCTGTCTT
>CAZXXV010000286.1:0-6272 GCA_964644725.1 uncultured bacterium | reverse complement strand
GCTCCACAGCCGCTCCATCCAGATCCACGACCACCACTAGGTCCTGCGCCGCCGCCAGGCGCCGCGCAATTGCTTTGCCGATTCCCCGGACGGCCCCGGTTACGACAGCAACTCGATTCCTGCCCATGTTCGTTCTCCTCCCTGTACGGAATGACTCCGGTGTTGCGAGGGGACGGCCGATGATCGCCTGCGCTGCGACCACAACGATCAGCCTTGCGGCTAATCCTAGGCCGTGCCCTTGGAATCTGTCAAGGAAGGCCACGCGCCGCTAAACCGCTCCGAGCGGCACCGTCGCCTTCCCTCCTTCCGTTCCTGCTGGCCCGGCACGCCCTTCTCTGAACCCTCTCCGCCGTCCGCCATTACGGCAAATCGCGGTAACCCTGGGCGTCACCTTTGCCGCGGGCGAGTTCGTGATCTCGTGCCCGCTGGTCACCACCACCTCCCTCATCGGCAGCCTTCCCACGCTCATCCTCTACCTGGCCCTCCAGCGGTTCTACGTCGAGGGCCTAGCCCGCGGCGCCGCGAAGGGTTGACCCCCACTGCCTTGATCGCCATCTCCTTCTACTCACTCCACTGCAACGAGGTTGGACCTGCCCCCGGCGCGCGCCCGAGCCCCCCTGCATCTTCCGTCTGCCCTCCGGGTCTCGCGACTGCCCGATTCTCATGACAAGTCCAAGAATCCGCTTGAAACGCCGCGACGGAAGTGTTACGCGTTCCCCAAGGGGACGGGAGCCACTGCCATGATTCGAACCAATCCAAGGCACGGCCTGGCTCTCCACAGGCGATACCCCCGCCTCCCCGTCCTGCGCTCTCCCGTCGATTCCCAGTTCATCCTGGCCGCAGCGCGGCCGAGCATCGCGATTCGTAAAGATCTCGGGTGGGTTGCTCCCTTTCCCGCCCCCACGGCAACAGGAGGAACCGGGGAACTCTCTTCGGTCCTCCCCCGGAAGCTGCGAACGGCTCGCAGAGGAGGTAGAAGCCATGAAAGGCAGGGGTACACGGAGGATCACCGGAATTGCTGGCGCCATGGTCCTGGCGGCATTGCTGGGCCTGGCCGGGCTGGGCCAGGCCGGAGAGGTCAAGGCCTTCCGGTATGGTCACGCCAATGCTGTGACCTATCCGTACCACCTGGCTGGCCTAGCATTCGCCAAGGATTTGGAGCAGCGCACGAATGGCGCCCTCAAGGTCAACGTCTTCCCGATGGGGCAGTTGGGCGGAGAGCGCGACATCACCGAGGGACTGCAACTTGGCACGATTGACTTCCAGGCCACCTCGCTTGGTGTGACTGGGACCTTCGTCAAGCCGGTCAACATCCTGAACCTGCCCTTCCTCTTCAAGGGTCCCGACCATTGGGCGAAGGTGATGCATGGTCCCATCGGCGACTGGATCATGAAGGAATCCGTTCGCGAGGGAGAGAAGGTGGGGTTGAAGGTCCTGGGCATCGGTGGGCCCATGTTCCGCGTGCCCATGAACAACGTGCGCCCCATCACCAAGATCGACGACTTCAAGGGCCTGAAGATCCGCACGATGGAGGTCCCCCTGCACAAGGAGACCTACAAGGCCATGGGGGCCAGCCCGGTGCCCCTGCCCTTCGGCGAGCTGTACACCGCTCTGCAGACGGGCGTAGTGGACGGGAACGAGAACGGGCCGGCCACCCTGGAGGCGATGAAGTTCTACGAGGTGCAGAAGTACGTGACCTACCTGCCGGTCGTGAGCAACGGCGGGATCTTCCTCATGGGCCTGAAGACCTGGCAGCGCCTGTCTCCCGATCAGCAGCAGACCGTTGCGGAGTCGGCAAAGGCCTGGGTCAAGAGTATGGATGACGAGGGGCTGAAGCAGGACACCGAGGCGCTAAAGAAGATGGAGGCCAAGGGGACGAAGATCAACTACATCAAGGACATGACGCCCTACGTGAACGCCACCAAGCACATCTATGACCAGATGCTGAAGGACTTCCCGAAGGAGTACCAGGAGAGTGTGGACAAGATCCTGAAGCTCGAGTAGGGTTCACCATGGCCGTTGTCCTCCGGCTTGCGGCGATCCTCGAGGGCGCGGCCGCCGTTCTGGCGGCCGGCGCCCTCGGCGTTTTTACGGCGGTGGTCATTCTCGAGGTGATCGCCCGTTACGTCCTCAATGCCCCCATCATCTGGTCCAACGAGGTCGCCACCTACCTCTTCATCTATGCCGTGTTCTTTGGAGGGAGCGTCGCGCTCAAACGACGGGATCTCATGGATGTCCGGCTCCTCCGCGAGCGTTGCCCCGTCAGGGTCCAGTGGTTCATGACAATGGTGACCCATCTCGTCATCCTGGGATTCAGCCTGGTGGGGACCTTCTATTCAGGCACGCTTATCCTGACCAGCATCCGGACCGGCACCATGAGTCCTGCCCTGGAGATTCCCATGCTCTATGTCTACCTGCCCATCCCGATTGGTTTCTCCCTCATGGGCCTGTTCAGCCTGGCGAATTTCCTCCAAGAGGCGGCCGCAGGATTCCGCACCCTGCCCAAACCGGATCTCCCGCCTGCCGATCCTGAGGAAGCGGCCAGATGCTGATCGCGGTCTTGTTTACCGCGCTCTTGGCGATTGGGGTCCCCATCATCTTCGTCCTCGGGATCACCGGGCTGGGCTACGTCTATCTGGCCGGGCTACCTCTGGTCCTGCTCCCGCAGCGCCTCTTCGTTGGCCTGAACTCCTTCCTGGTCCTCTCGGTGCCCCTCTTCATCCTGGCAGGGAACATCATGAACGCCAGCGGGATCACCGAGCGGATCGTCCGTTTCTCCAACCTGCTCATCGGGCGCGTGCGGGGGGGCTTGGCCTACGTTACCGTCGTGGCCACGATGTTCTTCGCCGGCATCACTGGCGCGGGTGCGGCCGATACCGCCGCCATCGGGGCTATCATGATCCCTGCAATGCGGGATGAAGGCTACCAGGCGGAATACGCCGCCGCGGTCACCGCGGCCGGCGCCATCGTCGGGCCCATCATCCCACCCAGCATCGCCTTCGTCATCTACGGCGCCATGGCCGATGTCTCCATTGCCGGCCTGTTCCTGGCTGGGTTCCTCCCCGGAATCCTGTGCAGCATCCTGATGGGCATAGTGGTCTGGCGCCAGGCCCGGACCCACAACTTTCCAGTTCGCGAGGCGGCTGTCTCGGCAGGGGAGTTCCTGCGGGGCCTTATCGAATCCTTCCCGGGGCTCATGATGCCCGTGATCATCCTGGGGGGAATCCTGGGAGGGGTCTTCACGCCCACCGAGGCAGCCGCCGCGGGCGTCCTGTACGCGCTCCTCGTCGGATTCTTCATCTACCGGGAGCTGCGGTTGCCGGCCCTGTGGATCATTCTGCGGGACACCGCCATCATGTCCGGGGGGGTCATGCTCATCGTGGCCAATGCCTCCCTGTTCTCCTGGATCCTGGCGGCGGAGCAAGTCCCTCAACTGGTCGCCAGTCTCATCACCGGCTTCTCCCGGGAGCCGTGGGTCGTCATCCTTCTGATCAACCTCCTGCTCTTGTTCGTGGGTTGCATCATGGAGACCCTGGCTTCCATCATCATTTTGACTCCGGTCCTGCTCCCCCTGGTTAAGGGGCTGGGCATCGACCCGCTGCATTTCGGGGTCATCATGGTGGTGAACCTCTGCATTGGGTTGGCGACGCCTCCCGTCGGGGTCAACCTCTTCGTGGCCGGCGGGATCGCCAAGGTCTCGCTGGAACAGATCAGCCGGGCCATCTGGCCCTTCGTGGGGGCCACCCTCATCGGGTTGGCCGCCACTAGCTACTGGCCGAGCATGGTCCTGCTGGTTCCACGATACTTCCTGCGGTGAGCAGCCCCGGAGATGCGGGCATGCCTAACGGACCACGTCCCCTCGGCGTCGGCTTGATCGGTAGCGGCCGGATCGCCCAGGCCCACTTGGCGGCCGCGGGCCAGTTGGCCAGTCTGGTTCGCCTCGTGAGCGTGGCGGATCCCGTTCCCGGCCGGACTGAGGACGCGGCGCGCCGCTACGCTATCCCTGTCGCCACTCAGGACTATCGTCGATTGCTGGCTGACCCCGATGTGGAGGCCGTCATCGTCACCGTGCCCAACGACCTGCACGCCTCGGCCGTGGTGGACGCAGCCGCGGCCGGCAAGCACATCCTGGTGGAAAAGCCGATGGCCCTCGACGCCGCTTCGGCCGAGAGGATGGTCGCGGCGGCCGAGGCCAGTGGCGTCACCCTGATGGTGGGTCAGAGCCGCCGCTTCCCGGATGCAGTTCGGGAGCTGGTGCGAAGGCTCCCGGGCGTCGGGGAGATCTTCCGGATCCACATCGCGTTCCTCGTCTCGTTTCCCAAACCACCCACTGAGTGGTGGCGCTCGGAGCAACGCGCCGGGGGCCTGGTGATCCTGCTCCAGGGAAGCCATTCCCTGGACAGTGTCTGCTGGTGGCTCGCCCGATCCCCCTCGAAAGTGTTCGCCACGGCTTCACGGCGAAACCCCGCCTGGGAGGGAGAGGATGAGGCGGACATCCTCTGCATGTTTCCCGGGGGCGTGGCCGCATCAGTACACCTGTCCCTCAGCACGGACCCGCCCGTTCACGAGGCCCTGGTGGTCGGAACGAAGGGGAACCTCCGCTTGGTCGAGCGGCCAGGAGACGCCTCCTTCGCATTCGCTTACCGGCTCGAATTAAACGGACGAGTCCTCATGGATGGACCTCAGTCGCCCAGCATGTACACCCACCAATTGCGGGAATTCGCCGAGGCCATTCGTGACAGACGTCCCCCCCTTGCATCCGGCCGAGAGATTCTGCCCCTCATGCGCGTCCTGGATGCCGCTCGCACCTCGGCCCGCACCGGTCAGCCCGTCTCTCTGGACCGCTAGAAAGCTTGGAAGCGGGGAAGCTTAGCGGCTCTTTGCACCAGAGCATCCCAGCTTTCCAGCCTCCCAGCGTCCTCGCTGACTGGACTCATAGAGCCCCAGGAGTTACGCGATCCAGGTGGGAAGGGGTGCGGAACCCCCTATCGGATGTTGAACAGGTCCGGCAGCCAGAGGGAGAGGGCGGGAATGTACGTGATCAGCAGCAGCGCGCCAACCAGCGCCAGGAAGAACGGCATGACCCAGCGGGAGATGTCTTCCATGGAGGCGCCGGAGATGTTCGAGGCGACGTAGAGGTTCACCGCGACCGGCGGGGTGATCGTCCCGATGGCCAGGTTTACCGTCATCACGACCCCAAACCAGATCGGGTCCCAGTGAAACTGCTTCATCAGCGGCAGGAAGATGGGCAGGAACACATAGTAGATGGAGATGGCGTCGAGCAGCATCCCGGCGATGATCAGCATGGCATTGAGCAGCAGCAGGATGATGATCTCGTTCTGCGTGAGGCCGAGGAGCGCCTTCGTCGCACGATCCATCACACCCATCGTGGAGCCGGTCCAGGAAAAGAGACCGGCAAAGGCCACCACGACCATCACGACCGAGGTGGAGATGGACGCTCCGAGCAAGGTCTCGTGCAGATCCTGCCAGCCAAAATTCCTCTCGACCACCACGCCGAAGAAGATGCCATAGGCCACGGCAATCACCGCCGCTTCCGTCGGGGTGAAGATCCCGCCATAGATCCCGCCGAGGATGATCACCGGGGCCATGAGCCCCCACTTGGCGTCCCAGGCGGCGCGCCCGATCTCGGCCCAGGTCCCCCACCGCTCGCCGCCCCATCCCCGCTTCCTGCAAATCAGATAGACCGGAACCACGAGGGTCAGACCCATGAGGAGCCCCGGGATCACGCCGGCCGCGAAGAGCCGGGGAATCGAGGCCTCGGTGATGACCCCGTAGACGACGAAGGCCACACTCGGAGGAATCAGAACGTCCGTCGTGGCGGCCGCCGCCACGAGGGCTGCCGCGAAGCCCACGTGGTACCCGCGCTTGACCATGGCCGGGATCATCACGGTCCCGATGGCCGCTCCCTCCAGCCCCATCGCCGGGAACCCCAGCTTCCCGTAGATCAGGATGTAGTTGACGATTACGTTCAGGGCGTTGGAGGCGATCGAGGCAGCCAGGACGATCTTCGGCCGGTGGATTCCGAACAGGAATTGCTCCACCACGCGGGAGGACATCGTGAAGCAGACGGTAAGGATCATGTACCTAAAATACATGACCTCCAAGGCGGCGATCTGCTGTTCGTGGCCCAGGACACCGAAGATCTGCGGGGCGACGATCGCCAGCGGCGCCATAATCGCCGCGGCCGCAACGGCCAGATAGATGCCCGCCCACGCATACCGGCCCGTCTGGCGGAACCGTCCCGCCCCGAA
>CAZXXV010000285.1:0-6285 GCA_964644725.1 uncultured bacterium | reverse complement strand
CTTAGGCCCCGAAAAAAGCAACATGAGTGCCAGCTTCAGCGACATATCGACCCGTAGGCCTCACGGTTGGAATCAGTTGATTTCTTTGGCGATTCTTGGATTCACCGACGGACCCGACTCCCGGAGAGATGATGGGCCAAGGAAAGAACTGCGAGGTTTCACGCAGGGGGCATCTCTGGTCGGCTGCATGGAAGCACACAGCCCTGCCTGATATTGCCAGCTACCATTCAGGTTGTCGCAACGATGAACTCGCAGGTGGAGCTGCGGATGGTCACTGGGTGATTTGGCGTGGCGGTGTCGCGGGGTTCAGCGCCTCCGATACCGCATCCTGCAGCACGGCGGAATCGCACGGCTTGTCAAGATGGCCGCGCGCTCCGAGACGAAGAGCCTGCAGGGCCGTCTCGGTGGTTGCATCCGCGGTCATCGTAAGGATGGGAAGGTCCGGGTGGCTTCGCCTGATCGCCTCGAGGACGGTGAAGCCATCCATATCTGGAAGCATGATGTCCAGAAGGACCAGGTCTGGTGTGCCGCTTTCGACCGCGGCTAGGCCCTCCTTTCCCGTGGCCGCCTCATGAACCCGGTATCCAGCGCGTCCGAGCACTGTGGAGAGGGACCAGCGGATCAGTTTGTCGTCATCTATGATCAGGATCGTGGCCACAGGCATGGCATGGGCTCTGCTGGGAGTCGTCTCACACAGCAATCCAGGTGCCACAAGACATCGATCATCCATTAATGCACCGAAGGGCATAGGAGGGGATGCGCCTTTCAATGAAACAGGGCGGCGAGGGATGGCGCACCCTCTCCCCCGTATGTGCGTGAAAATCCTCAGGATGTGCGAGGAACTGCGCAGTAAAGAGTCGGAATGCTCGAGAGGATGGAAGCGTTACGTGGAGGACAGGAACCCGAACTTCTTCATCCGGTTGCGCAGGGCGTCCCGGCTGATTCCGAGGAGGCGCGCCGCCCGGACCTGGTTGCCTTCTGTGGCCTCCAGGGCCTGGCGGACGAGGTCCCGCTCCACCTCCTCAAGGCGCAGGCCCTCTGCGGGGAGCGCGACCGGTGCGGCCTTCGGAGGCGGCGGAGGGCCAGGTGTCGTCTCCACCGGCCCGGCTCCGATCTCCGGCAGCAGATGCTCGCAGCAGAGCGTATCGCCGCTCGCCAGGATCATGCCCCGCTCGATCACGTTGCGCAGCTCCCGGACGTTGCCCGGCCAGGAGTAAGCCTTGAGGCAGGCCTGCGCCTCCGGATGGAGACCGAGGATCTCGCGCCGCATCTCGCGGTTGAATCGAGCGATGAAGGACGTAGCCAGGGGCAGGATATCTTCGGGATGCTCCCGGAGGGGCGGAATGTGGATGGGAAACACCTTGAGCCGGAAGTAGAGGTCCTTCCGAAACTGCTCCTCTTGCATGGCCTTGGCAAGGTCCCGGTTCGTCGCGGCGATGATCCGGACGTCCACCCGCAGGTCCTTGACCCCTCCGACCCGCCGGAAGGTCTTGTCCTCGATGAGGCGAAGCAGCTTGGCCTGAAGCCCAGGCCTCATGTCCCCGATCTCGTCCAGGTACACGGTGCCACCGTTGGCCTGCTCGAACAAGCCCTTCTTGAGGGCCTTGGCGTCGGTGAAGGCCCCCTTCTCGTGGCCGAAGAGCTCGCTCTCCAGCAGGTGCTCGGGCAGCGCCACACAATTCACCGCCAGGAAGGGCGCCTGGGCCCGAGCACTCTCGAAGTGGATGACCCGCGCCACGAGGTCCTTGCCGGTGCCACTTTCGCCTTCCAGGAGGACGGTGGTCGCATCGCTCTCTGCAATCCGCCGGATGAGCGCCTTGAGATCCCGGATGGCCCGGCTGACCCCCACGATGTCGTCGAGGCGGGAGCCCTCCCGCTGCTCCGCGTGGAAGCGCGCCACCTCGCGCCGGAGGGCCTTCGTCTCCAGCGCCTTCTTGACCGTGAGCTTCAGCTCCTCCATGTCGAAGGGCTTGATGATATAGTCATGGGCGCCGAGCTTCATTGCCCGCACGGCCGATTCCACCCCGCCGTGGGCCGTGATCATGATGACCAGGCTCTCCGGATCGCTCGCCCGCAGGCGCTCCAGGATCTCCAGGCCGTCGGCGTCGGGGAGGCGGACGTCGAGCAGAACCAGGTCGGGAGTCTCCGCCTGGACCTTCTGGAGAGCCTCCGCCCCGGTCTCTGCCAGGAGGATGCTGTACCCCTCCCGCCGGAGCTGCTGCTCCAGCGACCAGCGAATCAGATGCTCGTCATCTACCACCAGGATAGTGGCAGGTGCCGGCGTCATGGCAGCCGTTCTCCCGTCCGATGGTTCGATGAGTCAAGGGGAAGGAAGACGCGGAAGGTCGCCCCTTGGCCCGCCGGACTTTCCGCCGTGATCCAACCCCCGTGGTCCTCCACGATCCGGCGGCTGACCGAGAGGCCAAGACCGGTGCCGCGGCGCTTTGTCGTCACAAATGGCGTGAAGATATCCTTCAGGACGCTGGACGGGATCCCGGGCCCGGTGTCGGTCACCGCGACCTCCACGATCGGGCCGTGCGCCGACGGCTCCTCCCCGTCCGCGCCGGAGCCGTCGCGCACCGCCGTTTGCAAGGTGATCTGGCCACCCGCGGGCATGGCCTGGACGGCATTGAGAATAAGATTCAGGAAAACTTGCCGCAACTGTTTCCCGTCCGCGTGCACGCGGGGAATGCCCGGCTGATAGGCGCGCACCACGCGCATCTGCTTCGCCTCGGGGTCCTCCGCCAGCAGGATCAGGACGCGATCCAGGACCTGGTGGACGTCGCAGGGCTCGACGTCGGGCTTCCCCGGGCGGGCGAACGCCAGGAGATCCTGCACCGTCCTGTCCAGCCGGTGCACCTGGGTGAGGATCTCGTGCATGATCTCTTTGTGTGAATCGGCCTCCGGCAACTCGTCAGCCATCACCTGGACCGCACCGGCGATCCCTGCCAGAGGGTTCTTGATCTCGTGGGCCAGCGAGGCGGCCATTTCCCCAAGCGTCGCCAGGTGCTCCGCTCGGGCCAGGCGGTCCTGGTGATACACCTCGATCTCTGCCCGGGCCGCCTTCAGTTTCTCCACCATGGTGTTGAAGCTGTCGGCCAGACGCCCGAGCTCGTCCCGCGTCCCGAGGTCAGCTCTGGCCTCGAGATCACCGCCCTCCACCTTGGCCATCGCCTGGATGAGACCGGCCACCGGACGCTCCACCAGCCGGACCATCAGGATTGCACCGCCGGTCGCCAGGACCGCCGCGGTGATAAGCATCATCCACAGCGCCGAGCGCTCCATCTCGGCAATCTGCTCCTCGGTCTGCCGGAAGGACATGTCCACATGCAGGACGCCGTTGACCGTCACCCGGCTCCCGTGGCAGGGGAAGCATTCTGAACGATTGCGGATCTTCTTGACCACCGACTGGATCAAGCGGCCGTTCTCCTGAAGTCCGGCCACCGTGGATTCCGACCGATCCAGATAGCGGGACAGCCGGTCTCGATCCAGGACCAGCCCCACCAACTCCGGCTGCGAGGCCCGCAGGATCTTCCCCCGCGTGTCGAAGATGATGATCCGCTCGATGTCTGGGTCCCGCCCCATATCCTCCAAGATGCGTTGCACGTCCTGGCTGCGCCCCTCCCGCATGGCCACATAAATCCCCCGATCGATGGCCTCGGTTATGGCCCGGACCTTGTCCTGCGTGGTGTGGAGCATGTGCCTCTGGTGAACACCGAGGATCCACCAGGTGGACAGTCCGATGACCACGCTGACCAGCAGGACCAGGGCAGCGACAAATTTAACTTTCAGGCTATGAAGCATCGGCATGGTTAGTCGCAGAGGCCGGGGTCAGCTGTTTCGTCTGGCATTTCCGATCAGCCAGCTCAGGCACTCGAGCCAGAAGACGCGGGCGATCCGGCGGGGCCTGCGCAGAGCAATCAGCGGCCCAGGGCCGCCTTCGTCTTGGCCAGGCCCGACTCCAGGAGGGCGATGTGCTCGTCCTCCTCGGCGGCGAGTTCCCGATAAATCTCCCGTTCCAGTCCTTCCTCCAGCGCCTCGACCTGTTGCAGGAAGAAGGCGCGCGCCCGCCGCTCCATCTCGATGGCCCGCTCGTACAGCGTCAACAGGTGGTCCTCGGCCGGGGACCCAGCCTCAGGGCTGGGCGCCCCCTCGATTCCCTCCAGAATGATCTGCCGGATCTTCGGGTGGGGTGTTTGCCCCGGGTCCGCCTCGAGGTGCGCGTGATACTTCTCCGCCAGATTCTCAAGGTGCTCGCGCTCCATCTCGCTCAGGCTGGCGAACAGCGTCCGGACATCTGGATCGGTCGCCTCGGCCGCCAGCATGGAGTAGAAGGTGTAGGCGTTCATTTCCGCCTGCAACGCCTGCTGGATCGGCTTCAGCCGGGCCACATCCCGGTAGACGGAATCGTCCACGATCTCCAGGGTGCCGCCACAGCTCTCGCATCGCCCGAAGGGGATCACGAAGCCCTTGGAGAGCTTTCGGCACTGCGTGCACTTCCAGGTATAGGTTACGTCTGCGCAGCAGACATAGTCCTCTTCGAGGACCTGGTGGCACTTGGGACAGGTACTTGCCATCTTCCACTCCTATCAGCCTCTAACTTTCCTCGCACTTGTCACATAGGCTATACGCCATAAGCCATACGCCGCTCATCCCGCATATGGCATATGGCCCGCTCGCGCGGTTGAAAACAACCGCGCTCGCTCTATGGCGTATGGTCAGCCCTTCGCCGTCGCGGTTTCGATGGGTGCCTGCGCGGGCCGCAGGCCCAAATACTGAAGCATCCCCTTGGCCGCGCGCCGGCCCGCCCCCAGGGCCAGGATCACCGTGGCCGCTCCGGTCACGATGTCCCCGCCGGCAAAGATGCCGGGGAGTGAGCTCATCCCGGTCTGCTCGTCCACCTCGATGTAGCCCCACTGGTTCGTCTTCAGGCCGGGGGTGCTCTTGGCAATGATGGGATTGGCCCGGGTCCCAAGGGCGTAGATGACGGTGTCCACGGGGATCACGAAATTGGTCCCGGGCTGCTCCACCGGTGCGCGCCGGCCGGAAGCATCAGGCTCGCCCAGGACCATCCGGATGCACTCCATCCCGATCACCCAGCCTTCAGCGTCCCCCAAGATCTTCACCGGGTTGGTGAGCCACTGGAACTGGATCCCCTCCTGCATCGCGTGGTGGAGTTCCTCGGCCCGCGCCGGCGATTCCTTCTGGGTGCGCCGGTACACCAGCGTGACCTTCTCGGCCCCCATCCGCAGGGCGCAGCGGACGCAGTCCATGGCGGTGTTGCCGGCCCCGATCACCGCGACCCGACGGCCCATCCCCACCGGTGTGTCATAGTCGGGAAATCGGAAGCCCCGCATGAGATTGACGCGCGTCAGGAACTCGTTGGCCGAGAAGACGCCGTTCAGGTTCTCACCTGGGATCCCCTGGAACTTGGGGGAGCCGGCCCCGGTCCCGATGAAGACCGCATCGAACCCCTTCTCCTGCATGAGCTGGGGAATCGTATACAGCTTCCCGACGACCGTGTTCAGCTCGATCTTCACCCCCATCTGCTTCAAGAGGTCGATCTCGCGATCCACGATCACCTTGGGCAGCCGGAACTCCGGGATCCCGTACTTCAGCACCCCACCGGCCATGTGCAGCGCCTCGAAGATGGTGACGTCCACGCCGGCCCGTGCTAGGTCGGCCGCGCAGGCGACCCCGGCCGGCCCGGAGCCGATGATGGCGGCCTTCTTCCCCGTTAGAGTGATCGAAGGCACTTCGGCCTCGAAGTGTGCCATGGCATAGTCGGCGGCAAACCGCTCCAGGCGGCCGATGCAGACGGGCTCGGCCTTCACCCCCACGATGCAGAGGATCTCGCACTGCGTCTCCTGGGGACATACCCGGCCGCATACCGCCGGCAGCGGGTTGTCCTGGCGCAGGATCTCGTACGCCTTCCGCATGTCCTGCTGGGCGATGGCCCGGATGAAGCCCGGGACGTCAATGCCCACGGGACAGCCCGCGATGCAGCGGGGCTTCTTGCACTCGAGACAGCGGTCGGCCTCTCGCAGCGCGTCCGGTAGGGTGTACCCCCGGGCCACCTCTTCGAAGTTTTTGCCCCGGGCCTGTGGGTCCTGCTCGGCCATGGGGGTCCGGCCCTTCGGGATGGTGTGAATATTCTTGACGGTCGTCATCACCGATTCCTTCTCTGGCACGTGAATCGTGAAACGTGATGCTCCTCACGTCTCACCCCTCACGTTTCACGCCTCACGTTTCACCCCTCACGTTTCACCCCTCACGTTTCACGCC
>CAZXXV010000284.1:0-6286 GCA_964644725.1 uncultured bacterium | reverse complement strand
CGTGATTCGGGTCGACGACCCGACGGACCTCCTTGAGGTCTCCCGGGCCCTGGGCGTAGGAGGCGTGAGGATGGTGGAGATAACCATGACCGTCCCTGGCGCCCTGGATATCATCGGCTCGGTGAGCAGGCAACTGGGTGACGAGGTCTTCATCGGGGCAGGAACGGTTCTTGACGCAACCACCGCGCGGATGGCGATCCTGGCCGGCGCAAGCTTCATCGTCGGACCCTGCTTCGACCGGGAGACGGTGGAGATCTGCAAGCTCTATGACAGCGCGGTGATGCCGGGGTGCATCACTCCCACCGAGGTCGTGAGTGCCTGGAAGGCGGGGGCCGATGTCGTGAAGATCTTCCCCGGAAGGGTCGGGACTCCCGGCTACTTCCAAGACCTCAAGGGCCCGCTGCCCCACATCAGGATGATGCCGACCGGCAACGTCGATCTGAAGACCGCCCCCGAGTACATCAAGGCCGGGGCCGTGGGCGTGGGCGTGGGGAAGGCGCTGGTCGACGTCGCGGCTGTCAGGGCCCGGCAGTTCGATGTCATCACGGAGAACGCCCGCACGTTCAGGAAGATTGTGGCTGCTGCACGGGGAGGTGAGTGATGGTCAGCAAGAAGAAGATCGTCGCCTTCGGCGAGCTCCTGCTGCGGCTGACCCCCAGGGGCTTCGGGCGGTTTGTGCAAGCCGATGAGTTCGATGTGCGCTACACGGGAGCCGAGGCCAACGTCGCCGTGTCCCTGGTCAATTTCGGGATGGAGGCCTACGCCGTCTCAAAGGTGCCGGACAACGAGATCGGCCAGGCATGCATCAACTACCTGAACCGGTTCCGGGTCAACACGGATCACGTTGCGCGGGGCGGCGAGCGGCTGGGGCTGTTCTACCTAGAGACCGGCGCCGCACAGAGGGCCACAAAGATCATCTACGACCGCTCGCACAGTGCTATACGCGAATCCAAGCCTGAGGACTACGACTGGGATGCAATCTGCTCAGGAAAGGACTGGTTCCACTTTTCGGGCACCGCGCCCGCGCTCGGTGAGAACGTGCAGCGCGTTCTAGAAGACGGGCTGAAGGCGGCGAAGAAGCATGGGCTCATCGTGAGCTGCGACCTCAACTACCGCGCGAAGCTCTGGGGCCCGCAGGAGGCCAACCGGGTCATGACCCGCTTGATGCAGTACGTCGACGTCCTCATCGGCAACGAG
Source organism: uncultured bacterium (assembly GCA_964644725.1). Lineage (GTDB taxonomy): Bacteria > Methylomirabilota > Methylomirabilia > Methylomirabilales > 2-02-FULL-66-22 > 2-02-FULL-66-22. The sequence continues at coordinate 5,089 of CAZXXV010000284.1, read as the reverse complement.
GAGGATTCCGAGAAGGTCTTCGGGATCAAGGCGGAAGGCAGCGACGTGGCACGCGGCAGGCTGGTGGAGGACTCTTACAAGCAGGTGGCCGAGCAGCTGGTCCGACGGTTCGGTTTCAAGCATGTGGCCACCACGCTGCGCGAGAGCATTTCGGCGTCGGCGAACGGCTGGGCAGGTCTGTTGTACGACGGCGCGAAGCACTACCTCAGCCGAAGATACGAGATCAACCCGATCATCGACCGAGTCGGTGGCGGCGACTCGTTCACCGGCGGCCTGATCTACGGCATGCTCTCCATGTTCGACTCGCAGCGCTGCGTGGACTTCGCGGTGGCAGCTTCGTGCCTCAAGCACTCGATCCTCGGCGATTTCAATTTGGTGTCAGTTAAGGAGGTCGAGGCTTTGATGGGGGGGGATGCCTCGGGTCGTGTACAAAGATGACGAAGACTGCTCGCGGGCCCGATTCGTCGTAGGGCCTGTCCTGAACGAAAACGTGGTAAGAATGTGCCGAAGGCATGACGTCCCATGCATCTTGGGGGCATTCACCGCGACAGAGATTCTCAACCCGAAGGAGACTGGGGCCGATGCGGTCAAGGTGTTTCCGATTACTGCACTGGACCCCTCGTATATCAGCGATATCTTCGGGTCCTTTCCTTAGATCAAGCTTGCGCCCACGGGTGGAATCAATTTGGCGAACCTCGGCGAATTTTTGAGGGGGGAGCATCTTCGTGGGTATCCGGAAGGCGTAGATGGACAAAGCCATGGTTGCCGCCAAGAGGCGGGATGGGCTGAGCATTCAGGCATCTCGCTTTGCGTAGGCCGGAAAAATCAGCCGCGGCTAGCGTCACCAGTCACAGAGAATCGGAACCTAGAGGGTCACACACACGAAGATAAGTCGAGTGACCACGACAGAGATCTGTCGAGCCGCTTGACGAGAACTTCTGGCCCATAGGTTTCGGTGCGGATGTTGGCGCTGTCACTCTTCTGAGGTGAGCAAGATGCTCGAGATAATTGGCACAGACGTGCTAGTGATCGGCGGCGGCGGGGCGGCCGCTCGAGCTGCCCTGGAAGCTCCCCGATTAGGTGCCAGAGTTACCATGGTGATGAAGGGCAAGCTGGGCAAGTGCGGAGCCACCGCGTACCGCGTGGCCGAAATCGCCGGCTACAACGCTGCCGACGGGCAGGTTGATCCCCAGGACACCCCGGACGAGCATTTCAAGGACATTCTCGCGGCATCTGCGGGAACCTGCGACGAGCGGCTCGCCAGGATTCTTGCAGACGAGGCACCCTTAACCCTTGTGGACCTTGAATCTTGGGGTGTACCCCTGGAGAGGGACGGCGACAGGTATCTCGAAATCATCGGCTGTTTCGCCAGCCGGCCGCGCACCCACATCATTCGAGGGCACTCGGAACCGCTGCTCGCGGCCATCGTGCGGCAACTCCGTGAGGCAGATGTGTCCCTCGTCGAGGATTGCCTCGTCACCCGGCTCCTGGTGCATAACGGCCGCTGTCTGGGGGCAGTGGCGCTCGGGCGGGAGGGGGGAATACTGGTCTTTCGAGCCGCCGCCACAGCTATGGGGACGGGCGGAGCCGGGCAACTGTTCCGCCACAACCTCAACCCGCCCGATATGACCGGTGACGGCTACGCTCTGGGCCTCCGGGCCGGAGCGGAGCTGGTCAACATGGAATTCATGCAGGCAGGCGCAGGGCTCGTGGGTTCCATCCGACTCATCTTCAACCAGTGGCTGTGGATGCTTCATCCCCGGGTGTACAACAACGAGGGCGAAGAGTTCCTGCGCCGCTACGTGCCACCCGGGATGACCGTCGAGCAGTGCATGGACCTGAAATCCTACCATTATCCGTTCAGTTGCTATATCGGCTCCCACTGGATCGAGGTAGGCATCCAGCAGGAAGTCCTGGCGGGCAGGGGCACGCCCGATGGTGGAGCCTATGTTGACCTCTCCAAGGCGACCGAGGCTGGGTTGCCCGCAACGCCGAGAGGTGACGAGGTTCGCAAGATGTGGCCCATCACCAAGCAGTTCATGGAGAAGCGCGGCGTCGACGTCACCAAGGAGCCCCTGAAGGTGGGTTGCTTCGGGCATGCCATCAACGGGGGAATGCGAATCGATGAACACGCAGCGACAACCATCAGGGGCCTCTTCGCGGCCGGCGAAGCGGCCGGGGGACCACACGGTGCGGATCGACTTGGCGGGAACATGGTGATGACCTGCCAAGTCTTCGGCAAGCGCATGGGCCAGGCCGCGGCCCGACTGGCTGCCGAGGAGAGGCCCACGGGGAAAGTTGACGGCGCAATTGCCGACGAAGAAATTCGCCTGAAGGCCTTGGCCGCCCGCAAGGGAAGCTTGAAGCCGCACGATCTCAAGCGGCGGGTTCAGGACATCATGTCGCGAGGAATACTGGTGATCCGTAACGACGCGAAGCTCCAGGAATGCCTGCGGGAACTCCGGCAGGTCCGCGCCGACTGGGAGACCAATCTCCTGGTCGAGAGCCCTCGGGACCTCTGGGCGGCCCAGGAGCTCGATAATATGATCCAGGTGGGGGAGATCATGGCCAGTGCGGCCCTTCTCCGTACCGAGAGCCGGGGCAGCCACTACAGGGACGACTATCCCCGACGGGACGATGAGAAGTGGGAGCAGAGCATCGTGATCCAGCAGCGGGAGGGGAGGATCGAGTTACATCCGAGACGGCTCCCACGCATTGAAGCCGCCGGCAGATAATGCGGTCCGGAGGGAGCACAGAAACCCGGGGGTCACAGCATGAGCATGGCGTACGAAGGCATTCGCATCATCGACTTCACCCAAATGGAACAGGGGGCGGTGGGGACCCAGGTGCTGGCGGATTTCGGCGCCGAGGTCATCAAGGTCGAACGCATCGAGACGGGCGATGTCATGCGCGGGAATCGCCCCATCGTGAACGGGTTGAGCTCATTCTTTGCCGCCTGCAATCGCAACAAGAAGAGCCTGAGCATCGATCTGAAAACATCGGAAGGCAAGGAGATCATTTACAAGCTGGTGAAGATTTCCGATGTCGTGGCCAGCAACTTCCGCCCTGGGGTGATGGAGCGTCTGGGCTTTGGCTGGGAGGATTTGAGCCGGATCAATCCCCGCAACATCTGCGCCTACGCCTCGGGGTATGGCCAGACCGGCCCATACCGGGATCGACGAGGCCAGGACCTCATCGCCCAGGCCATGGGCGGTCTCATGGCGTTGACCGGAGAGCGCGATGGTCCCCTCGCCGCGGCCGGCACCTTCGTGACCGCCTTCCTGGAGAAGCGGCCGCCGAGGTTTTGAAGGACCAGGAGCGGGGGCGCGGCTCGACGGGCCGAGCCGTGGCCGACAGCGAGCCGCCAGCACCTCTGCGGGTGACCGAGAAGGGGGATTCCGTGAACTTCGAGCTCAGCGACGAGCAGCGCATGATGCGGGACACGGTTCGCGCGTTCGCGAAGAAGGAGGTGAATCCGCGGGCGGCCGAGATCGACCGGACCGACGAGTTTCCGTGGGACCTCTGGAAGCGAATGGCCGACCTCGGGATCTTGGCGATGACGCTGCCTCCCGAATATGGCGGGTCGGGCATGGATACCGTCGCGTGGGCCATTGCGCAGGAGGAGCTGGCGCGGGCATCCGTGGTGGTGGCCGACTTGCAGCTCCTGTGCAAACTCATGCAAGACGTGCTTCTGCGGAACGGGTCCGAGAGTCAGAAGGAGAAGTATCTCGCCGCCATGGGGCGCGGCGAAAAGATCTGCGTGTTCGGCCAGACCGAGCCGGGGACCGGCTCGGATGTCGCAGGCATCACGACGACCGCCAGGCGGGAGCGGGACGGGTACGTGCTCAACGGGACGAAGCGATTCATCACGGGCGCGCTGGTCTGCGATCTGGCCGTCGTCGTCGCGACTGTCGACAAGAGCAAGGGCCGGCAGGGGATCAGCCTGTTCCTGGTCGAGAAGGGGACGCCGGGGTTCTCGTCGGGCGGGAAGGAAAAGTTGATGGGGGTGCGCGGGTTGGAGACGGGCGAGCTGATCTTCGACAACTGCTGGATCCCTCGCGAATGCCTGCTCGGGCCGGAAGGGGAAGGATTCAAGGGGGCCATGCGCTCACTCACGACCGGCCGGATCGGCATCGGGTGCGAGGCGCTGGGCCTGGCGCAGGCCGCCATGGAGGAGTCGATCCGCTACGCGAAACAGCGGGTGGCGTTCGGCGGCCCGATCGCGAACCTCCAGGCGGTGCAGTTCAAGCTCGCCGACATGTCCGCGGGCATCGAGGCGGCCCGGCTGCGGCTGCGGCACGCCGCCTGGCTGAAGGACCAGGGACGGCCGATTATCCGGGAGGCGTCCGAGGCGAAGCTCCTCGCCTCGGATCTGGCAGTGCGGGTCGTCTCGGAGGCGCTCCAGATCCACGGCGCGTATGGCTACAGCACCGATTTCCCCATCGAACGCATGTACCGCGACATCAAAGTGTATCAGATCTGGGAGGGCACGAGCGAGATCCAGCACTTGATCATCGCCCGCCAACTGCTGAAGGCGTATTGACGGGCGAGGGCACGGATGCTCTGCATCGCCACCGGTGACCGGGTCGTCGTGGACGCCGTTCTGAGTGTGTGGCGGTGACGCCAAAAGAATCACGCGCACCCTGACGCTCCACGGATGGCTGCACTGGGCGAGCCTCGATCGGTCAACCGGACGTTCTGGTGCGGAGAGGACATGGAGAAACTTCGATCCTCCTCGGGTGCCATCACAACTGCGGATCTCTTGACTCTAGCATCGACCTATCTGCCGGGGGCCTCGGTATGGCTCTGGACCCTTCCGCGAGAATTGGCCTTCATCGTGGACCGCGGCGAGGGAAGTCGCATCTTCGACACGGAGGGGCGGAGCTATATCGACTACGTCATGGGGTCGGGGCCGCTTCTCCTCGGGCACGCCCATCCCGCAATCGTCCAGGCTGTCCAGACCCAGATGGTGAAAGGGTCCACCTTCTATTGGTTGAGCGAGCCGACCGTGCGCCTGGCCGAGTAGATCTGCAAGGCGGTCCCCTGTGTCGAGAAGGTCAGGTTCGTCAGCACAGGGTCCGAAGCGGCG
>CAZXXV010000283.1:0-6301 GCA_964644725.1 uncultured bacterium | reverse complement strand
GGCCCGCGCCCCTCCACGAAGTGGATGTCGGAGCCGCAGATGTTGGCCAGGTTCAGCTTGAGCAGGATCCCGTCAGGCTTCACATCCGGCACCGGATACTCCCGAATCTCCAGCGGCTCGTGCGCCCGCCACCAGATCGCCGCCTTTCCTGTCATGAATGTCCTCCCTCCGATCCGACAGCGATCTCCGACAGCGAAATCCGAACAAGGCTCCGGATCGCTGTCGGTATCGGATCTCGTTATTCCGCCTCTTCGCTGTCCCCACCCAGGGGGTACCCGGCTTTCGCTATCGTCGTTACGGTTCAGGCTGCAGGATCTCCACCCGGCACTTCACCGCCTTGCGGAACGTCTCGGCGTCGGCCTCCGAACCCACGATCGCCCCATAATGCATGGGGATGGCCAGCTTGGGCTGAAGGGCGTTGCAGGCCTTGATCGCCTCCTGGGCGGTCATCACGTATGTTCCACTCACCGGCAACAGCGCCACGTCCACGCCCTTGGCGCTGGCCATCTCCGGGATCTCGTCGGTGTCACCCGCGTGGTAGATCCGCACGCCTCCAATCGTCAGGATGAATCCTACCTTGCCGTCCGACTTGGGATGAAACGGGTTGCCCGGCGATCGGAACTTGTTGGTGTTGTATGCCGGAAGCACCTCGACATTCACCCCGTCAACGACGAGGCGATCGCCTGACGAAACCACCCGGACCGCCTTGGGCTTGAGCCCCTTCACTGCCTTCTCGCAGGCGGCAACCGTGACGACCGTCGTGGCCGGGGTCACTACCTTCTTGAGATCGTCAACGCTCAGGTGATCGAAGTGCTCGTGGGTCACAAAGACGAAGTCGGCCGGCTCCGGCTTTGCGCCCAGCTTGTACGGGTCCACGTAGACGACCTTGTCCTTCTTGAGTTTGAACCCATCATGGCCGAGCCAGGTGATCTGAATCCCTTCGTACTGCAACATGGCACACCTCCTACACTTTCAGTTGAGCGTGTGGTGCTATTGGACCGCAAGGGCAGCTGGGAGGCTGGGAGCTCGCAGGCCCAAGTCCTCCCCGCTTTCCCGTTTCATCGTTTCCCCGTTTCTCCGTTTCTCCCTTTCCTATCCTCCCTGGTTCCCAGCATCATTCATCCCAAACACCCGATTGTAGATCGCCCTCACCCGTGCGGTGTGCGCCGGATAATCCTCCAGGAACTGCTCACGAGCGGCCCTTTCATCCGTTGGCCGATAGCCCATGCGCTTGGCCAGCTTCTCCAGCTTTGCCGGGGCGGCGGGCAGAGTGTTGACACTCAGGTCCGCCACGATGCGCAACCGGTTCTCCACCCGGCGCAGGAACCGATAGGACTCCTCCAGGAGCGTTGCCTCCGCGGCGGGAAGCAAACCCTCGGTGGCTAGCGTCCGGAGAGCCTCCAAGGTGTTGGGCGTGCGCAGGCCGGGGCGGGTGCGCCCGTGGCGAATCTGAAGGTACTGCACCAGGAACTCGATGTCCACAATCCCGCCGCTTCCCAGCTTGACGTGGGCGCCCTTGTTCCCCGTCCCGGTGCGCTCGACCTCCATCCGGTGACGCATGGCCTGGATGCGCTCGCGGAGGTCCGGCTGCTCCTCGCCCTCGTACACGAACCGGTGCGTCTGCGTGACGAAGGCCGCGCTCACCTCGCGGTCGCCGGCCACGGGGCGCGCCTTGATGTAGGCCTGCCGCTCCCACAGCTCGGCCAACCGCGTGAAGTGCGTTTCGAAGGCGGCCAGCGAGAGGGCCAGCTCGCCCTTTTGTCCCCCGGGGCGCAGCCGGGCGTCCACGCGATAGGCAGAGCCCTCCTGGGTGATGGAGGTGAGGACCTTGGCGACACGGTCGGCCAGCTTGCTGAAGTATTCGGTGTGACTGATGCGCTCCGGCCCGGTCGTCGTGCCCTCCTGCCGGTACACGAACACGACGTCCAAGTCCGAGGCATAGCCCAGTTCCAGCCCGCCCAGCTTGCCCAACCCCACGATGGCGAATCCGGGTGGGTCCGCCGTGCCGAAGCGCTCGGCAAGATCCCGTTCCGCAATCTGGAGGGCAGCCTCCAGGCACGCCTCCGCCAGGTGGGTCAGGGCCCAGTGGGTCTCCGTCACGTCCGCCTGGTCCAGAATGTCCTGGAGTCCGATGCGGAGTTCCTCCGCCTTCTTCACCCGACGAAGGGCGTCCAGCCTGGCGCTGCCGGATGCGGCCCCGGCCAGCGCCCGCCGGAAGTCCGCCGCCACTCGCTCCCGGCCGTGACGGGCGGCCGGCTCAGGCGCCAGGAGAGCATCCAGCAATTCTGGATGGTGCAGCAGGGTGGCGGACAAGAACTCGCTGGTGCCGAAGAGGCGAACCAGGAGGCCCACGAGTCCCTGCGTCTCGGCCAGCAGTGTGATAAAGGTCGTCCGCGCCGCCAGCGACCCGATGAACCGCTCGAAGGTGGTCAGCGCCAGGTCGGGGTCCGGGACTCCCTCGAGAGCGGCCACCAGGGCCGGGCCGAGCTGCGCCAGGGCGCGCCGGGCTTGCGGGGGATAGTGCGCAAAGGGCTGCCCCTCGCGGATCGCCTGGAAGTTGCGGAGCGCCCTATCCAGATCCTCGAACCCAACCGGGACCAGACGACCCCGCAGCTCCTCCGCCGGCAAATCGGCGCTGAAGAAGAGCGCCACCGGATCGGCGGGCTCCTCGGCCGGCTCCTCCTCGCGCGGTGCCGTCCCCTGGAGAAAGGCATCGTACAGGGCCCGCACCGCCTCCGTGTGCCGCTTGTACTCCTCCAGCAGGCTCGCCACCGGATCGGGGTGCTCGGGAGGCTGGTACCCCATGCGCCTGGCCAGGGTCGCCAGCTCGCGCGGGGACTCAGGCAGCGTATGCGTCTGCCGATCGTGAAGGATCTGAAGGCGATGTTCCAGCTTCCGCAGGAAGATGTAGGCCCGCACCAGGACCTCGTAGTCGGCGTCGGCCAGCAGGCCCTGCCCCGCCAGCCGGTGCAGGCCGCGCAGCGTGTTCACCTCCCGCACCCAGGGATTCTTGCCCCCGTGCAAAAGCTGCAGCCCTTGCACCAGGAACTCCACCTCGCGAATGCCGCCGTAGCCCAATTTCACGTTGCGGCGGGCGCGCTTATCCTGCGCCACCGACAGGTTGATCCGCTCCTTCATGGCGCGGATCTCCTCCAGGGCGCCGAAGTCCAGGTACTGCCGATAGACGAAGGGCACCACCAAGCGCTGGAACTTCTCGCCAAGGGTGTGATCGCCCACGACCGGGCGCGTCTTGATGAGCGCCTGCCGCTCCCATGTCTGCCCCCAGGCCTCGTAGTAGATCTCGCAGGAGCGCAGGGAGGACGCGATCCCCCCCGAGCGGCCCTCGGGCCTGAGACGCAGGTCCACGCGGTACAGGTGCCCCTCGGGCGTGACCTCGCCCACGCCCTTCACCAGCATCTCGCCCAGCTTCCGGAAAAACTCCTGGTTGGTGATGCGGCCCAGCCTCACCCCGCCCGAGCCCGGAATGCCGGCCGTCTCCCCCTCTCCCTCGTACACGAAGACGAGGTCGATGTCCGAGCTGAAGTTCAGCTCGCGTCCTCCCAGCTTCCCCAGGCCCAGGATCACGAAGGGACATTCGCGGGTGCGGCCCGACTCGTCCGTGAGCTGGGGGACCCCGTGCCGTTGGATGAGTTCCGCCTGGCAGATCTGATAGGCAGCCTCGAGGATCACGTCGGCCAGGTTCGACAGCTCCTCGGTGATCCCGGCCAGGGGCTGCCGCCCCACGAGGTCCTGCAGGCCGATCCGCAGGATCTCCTGCACCTTGAGTCGGCGCAGGGCGTCCCACTTGCGGTCCAGGGTGCGCGCCGCATTGACGACCTGCTGGGCCTCGTCCTGCAGTTCCTCCTTGCCCTTCGGACGGCGGACGACCCCCGGCTCCAGCAGCCATTCGAAGAGCTGGGGATGGCGGACCAGGATATCACTCAGGAACTGGGAACTCCCGAAGATGGTGAGAAGGAGGTGCAGGATCCGCGGGTTGTCCCGGTACAGGCCCAGGAGGAAGCGGCGATCCAGGACCGCCTGGTGAAACCGCTCCATGTTGTTCAGGGCCAGGTCGGGGTCCGGCACGCGCCGGAGGCCGGTCAGGAGGGCGGGCAGGACAGCCTCGAGTTGCGATCGGGCCGTCGCGTCTGGAGCCAGCAGCTCGACGTTTCTCGCCGCCTGCTCCGGATGCTGGCAGCCGGCGGCCGAAAGCTTCTGCGAGAGTTGCGCCGTAAGGGTGTCCATGCCCTATGCCAACGGAAAATGAAAAACCGACGGCTCGACTGAGCTCGCCGAAGTCAACCGACAATTGAAAATGGTGGAGCGCACGACGCGCTCGCAGATCATGCGAGTTTCCAATGGCCAGTTTACCATTGTCAGTTTGAGAATTTCCATTGCCATCAGGTGGCCATGCATACCATAGGATGCCTTGGGAGGCAAAAAGAAAACGCCCCGCGGGCGCGCGGCTCGCGAGGCGTCGGGCGGGAGGGAGGGGGCGAGTGGGCCTTAGATGTCGAAGTACAGCACGAACTCGTAGGGATGCGGGCGGAGGCGCACCGGATCCACTTCGCGCTTCCGCTTGTACTCGATCCAGGTATCTACCGCATCCTGGGTGAACACATCACCCTTCAGCAGGAACTCATGGTCGTTCTCCAGGGCCGTGAGGGCGGCATCCAGCGAGCCCGGAACCGACGGCACGTCCTTCAACTCTTCCGGTCCCAGCTCGTAGATGTCCTTGTCCAGGGGGGAGCCGGGGTCGATCTTGTTCTGGATGCCATCCAGGCCGGCCATCAGCATGGCCGAGAAGGCCAGGTACCCGTTGGAGCTACAATCGGGGAACCGCACCTCAACGCGCTTCGCCTTCGGGCTCGGCGAGTACATGGGGATGCGGATGGCGGCACTGCGGTTGCGGCTGGAGTACGCCAGGTTGACGGGGGCCTCGTAGCCTGGCACCAGCCGCTTATAGGAGTTCGTCGTGGGCGCCACCAGGGCACACAGGGCTGCGGCGTGCTTCAGGATCCCGCCGATGTACCAGAGCGCCATGTCCGAGAGCCCGGCATACCCGTTGCCGACAAAGAGGGGCTGGCCGCCCTTCCAGAGGCTCTGGTGGGTGTGCATGCCGGTGCCGTTGTCGCCGAAGATCGGCTTGGGCATGAGGGTAACCGTCTTCCCGTGCTTCCGCGCGACGTTCTTGATGATGTACTTGTACCACATGAGGCTGTCCGCGATCTTCGTCAGCGTATTAAAGCGCATGTCGATCTCGGCCTGGCCGGCGGTTGCCACCTCGTGGTGCTGGGCCTCGACGGCAATGCCGATCTTCTCCATGGTCAGCACCATCTCGGTCCGGATGTCCGCCATGCTGTCGGTGGGTGGGACCGGGAAGTACCCTTCCTTGTACCGGGCCTTGTAGCCCAGGTTCGGCCTTTCCTCCTTACCGGTGTTCCACTGCCCTTCCACCGAGTCGATGTAATAGTAGGCGTAGTTCTGCGAGCAATCGTACCGGATGTCATCGAAAATGAAGAATTCCGCCTCGGGGCCGAAGTAGGCGGTGTCGGCGATGCCGGTGGACTTCAGATAGGCCTCGGCCTTCTGAGCGATGTTGCGCGGGTCACGGGTGTATTTCTCTTTTGTGATGGGATCCACGATGTTGCAGATGAGGCTGAGCGTCGGCGTCTCGGTGAAGGGGTCCATGACCGCCGTCGTGGGGTCCGGGATCACCAGCATGTCGCTGGCATGGATCGCTTGCCACCCGCGGATGGAGCTGCCGTCGAAGCCGAAGCCCTCCTCGAAGGAGCCCTCCTCAAGCTGGGCGATGGGCACCGTGAAGTGCTGCCACATCCCGGGGTAATCCATGAACTTGAGGTCTACCATCCGTGCGCCCTGGTCCTTGGCAAACTTGTCGATTTCTTTCGGCGTCATGATCCCTCGCTCCTCCCGCATGAGGCCCGCACCCCACAGGTGCGGGCCGGGGTCCTCGAATACCGCTGATCGCTCACGTGAGGCCCGAGGACTGGAAGCCTCGGGCCCCGTCCTAGCCCCAATCCGAAATTCTCAACCGCCAAGGCGCCAAGAACGCCAAGACCGAAATGGCTTAATGGGGGGAGAGGAACGGAACTTCTGAATGCCCCATAAACCGGTTTTCGCGTTCTTCGGTCGAGAGTTCGAAACATCGCACCCTTGGCGACCCGGGTACCCAGCGCTCGCGCTGGGTGATCATGGCGGTTCAATGGTTTTTTCGGATCAGGGGTAATTGGCCATTTGCTTCCCCGGTGATCCGGTTCCGTCTTCGCCTGCGGGACGC
>CAZXXV010000282.1:0-6303 GCA_964644725.1 uncultured bacterium | reverse complement strand
TCGAGCTTGGTCCAGAGCTTCTGCACCCTCTGCACCGTCTGCCGATTGGCGTTGAGGTAGTGACAGTCGGCATAGTGACACCCGGAGACCAGAACCACCGGAGCCCCTTGGAGGAAGGCTTCGAGTACCATCTCCTCCGAGACACGACCGGAACACATGGTTCGTATCAAGTGGGAGCTGGCCGGATACTGAAGTTTCGATATTCCCGCCATGTCGGCGCCGGCATAGGAGCACCAGTTGCAGGCAAAGACGCAAACCTTGTCTTCCGGGTGGTGAGACAGCATCGCCCTCACCTGCGCCATGAGCTGCTCGTCGGTGAAGTGCCGCATGGTGATGGCATCGAACTTACAGCTCGCAGCGCAGGTCCCGCACCCCGCGCACATGGCCTCGACGAGCTCCGCCACCTCGCCCTTGGTCCAGTTGATGGCGTGGTAAGGGCAGACTCGGGAGCAGATGCCGCACTTGGTGCAACGCTCCGGGTCGAGGCAGGCAATCGCCGGATGCTGCTTGGCCTTCTCGTGACAGAGATACACGGCGGCCTTGGCGGCAGCCGCCGAGGCCTGCGCGACTGTGTCCACGATGTCCTTCGGCCCCTGCAGGGTCCCGGCGAGGAAGACGCCCTCGACCGAGGTTTCCACTGGCCCCAGCTCCGGATGCCGCTCCAGGAAGAAGCCGTCCGATCCCAAGCTGGTCTTCAGCATGGCCTTGATCTTCTCGTTCTGGGAGCGTTCGGGCCGCATGCCGACGCTGAGCACGACCAGATCGCCGGGTACCTCCACGCGCCGATGGAGCAACTCGTCGTAGCACGCGACCAACTGAGCTCGACCGTTTCCGCTGACCGCGGGCTTTTCATCTGGCGGGATACGGACGAAGAGAATGCCCATGCCGCGGGCCCTGCGGTACATCTCCTCGGCTCCAGCGGAGACGGTGCGGATGTCGCGATAGAAGATCGTCGTGTCGACACCCTGCTCGCAGAGCAGGATCGCTTGCTTGATGGCGGTGGGGCAGCAGTAGCGGGAGCATCCGCTGAAGCTACTCGGATCCCGCGATCCCACACACAGGATGAAGGCGGCACTTTCCGGCCGGTGCCCGTTGACGACGAGATTCGAGTCGGACTCACAGAAGGCCTTTTCGAGCTCCTCGCTGGTGATGACGTTGGGAAGCTCACCATAACCGTATTCGCCTCGCGGATCGTAGAGCCCGGCTCCCGTGGCCAAGATGATGGCGCCGACTTGCAGCGAGTGATCCCCGCCGTCTTGGAGACTGACGTCGAAGTTGCCTAGATACCCGCTGATGTCGGATACGTTAGTCTCCAAGAGCACCCGGGCTCCGCTCTCCTTCAACCGCGCTAGTTTGCGCTCTAGAACCTCTCCAGCCGGACGCATGTCCGGGTAGAGGCTCTTGAGATGGGGGGCGGCGAGCCTTCCGCCGAGCCGGTCCGACTTCTCTACCAATGTGACCGGGAAGCCCTGGAGCGCCAGGTCGGTGGCCGCCTGGATCCCGGCGATGCCTCCGCCGATGACGAGGGCCGACACCTCCATCGGCACCTCCCGCTCCGCGAGCGGCTCGAGGTGCCGTGCCCGGGCAACGCCCATGCGGATGAGCGTGCGGGCTTTCTCCTGGGCCGCCTCCGGCTCCTTCGTGTGCACCCACGAACACTGGTCGCGGATGTTCACCATTTCCAGCAAATAGGGATTCAGGCCCACGGAGGCACAAGTCTCCCGGAAGATGGGCTCGTGGGTTCGCGGGGTGCAGGCGGCAACGACGACACGGTTCAGCTCCTTCTCGCGGATGAGCTCGACCAGCCGATCCTGGCCGCTGCTGGAGCAGGAGAACAGATCCGTTTCGGCAACAATCACGTCGGGCAAGGTCGCCGCGTATTGCGCCAGCTCCTCCACCTCGAGAAGGCCGGCGATGTTGATGCCGCAGTGGCAGACAAAGACACCGATGCGCGGCGGGCCCGAGACGTCGAGTGGCGCGACCGCTGCCACGGACTCGCGCACCCGGTGGCCGGCAAGGAAGAGCTCGGCACGGGCCGCCGCGGCCGAGGCCTGGGCCACCGCATCGGGGATGACCTGCGGTCCCACGGCGCTTCCGCAAACAAAGATCCCATCTCGCGTCGTCTCGACCGCCGAGACGGCCGGATCCAACGGGGTGAGGAAGCCATACTCGTTCGTCCCGATGCCGAGGATTTCGGCGAGCGCAATGGCCCCGTCGTTCGGGGCGGCGGCGACCGAGAGCACCACTAGATCGGCCTCCAGCCGCTCCTGGCGGCCCGCCAGCGTATCCTCCACGTGCACCTCGAGGGTCTCCGTCCCCGGCAACCTCTCGATCTTGGCTGGACGCCCGCGGAGATAGCGGGCACTGTTCTCTTGCTGCGATCGTCGAACGAAATCGTCGAAGCCCTTTCCGAAGGCGCGGAGATCGGTGTAAAGGATGGTGATATCCTCGACCTGCGGATCGTCCTCCCGAAGGAGCATGGAGTTCTTCACCGCGTTCATGCAGCAGAAGCGGCTGCAGTACGCTCTTCCACCTTCCCCGCGGGCCCCCACGCACTGAACGAAGACGATGCGCTTCGGAGTGGTGCGGTCGGAGGGACGGACCACATGTCCCGCCGTGACACCGGCGGGATTCAGCATGCGCTCCAGCTCGAGGCTGGTGATCACGTTGGGGAAGCGACCGTAGCCGTACTGAGGGAGCTTTCTCGCGTCAAACTCCTGGAAGCCTACGGAAACGAGAATCGAGCCCACGTCCAGCTCGACTTCTTCGGGGAGCATGTCGAAGTCGATGGCGTCCGGCTCGCAAGCCTTGACACAGAGGTTACAGACCAGGATCTTGCCGTTCAGGCACGCGTCGCGGTCGATGATGTAAGTCGATGGCACCGACTGGGGAAAGGGGCGGTAGATCGCCTTGCGGCTTTTGAGGGCGAGGTCGAACTCGTTGCCCTGGACCTGAGGGCAAGCGTCGACGCACAGCCCGCAAGCCGTGCACAGATCCTCGCGCACGTATCGCGGATGCTTACGGACCCGGACGCGGAACGCCCCCGGCTCGCCCTCGCAGCCGATGACCTCCGCGTTCGTGAGGAGCTCAATGAGTGGATGCCGACCGGCATCCATGGCCTTAGGGCCGAGAATTCATATGGCGCAGTCCATAGTGGGGAATGTCTTATCCAGCTGGGCCATGCGCCCGCCCAGGGAAGGTGTTCTCTCCACCAGGGTCACTCGGATGCGAGCGTTGGCCAGATCCAGGGCCGCCTGGATTCCGGCAATCCCTCCGCCGATCACCAGGGCTCGCTTCTCTTTTTCTCGTCGCACCGTCTCGACCAGGCCGTCAAACTGAGCGTCCACTCGCTCTGACCTCCAGTCCGTTGGGGCGTCCGCGGGAATCCCATCGGAGCATGCGGAGAAAGCACCTCACCCCCTACCCCCCTCTCAGCTGACGGCAGCCGTCACCATGAAGGATCGTGGCGGAGAGGGGGTAGGGGTTCAAGAGGCATCCACCCTGTTTCCGCGACCTGCTAGGCGGATCCGCCTGCCATGGCTGGGGATGCCATCTGGTCAGGGTCCTTCTGGCCATACGTCTCCTCGTAGTATCGGTACCCGGCATCGAAGGCCTTGAGATTCAGTTCCTCTGTTCCGGGAGGCACCGATTCCTTGACGGCGTTGCGAATAGTCTCGCGTGGCACGATCTTCGTCACCGCCGCGAAAAAACCGACCATCACGATGTTCTGCACGATGGTCCTGCCGAGCGACTCGGCAATCCGCGTGGATGGGATCCCGTAGGCAGGTTGGCCTTCCATGAGGGTGGGATGAACCAGGTCCTTCTCGTAGATCAGGGTGCCGCCTGCTTTCATGTTGCTGCCGAACTTCTCGTAGCCCTCAGCAGACATCACCACGAAGATGTCAGGATTTTGAACATAGGGATAGAGGATCTCCGCATCCGAGATGGCCAGCGTCGCGCTGCACGAGGAACCGCGCGCCTCGGGTCCGAAACTCTGGATCATGGTCGCATGCCGCCCGGCATTCACGGCGCAGGCCCGCCCAATGACGTAGCCCAACATGACCACCCCCTGCCCACCGAAGCCAGCGAGGCAGATCTCGGTTCTACTCACGGATCCACCCCCCTTCCGGCGGCATCGGTACGTATCGCTGGCCAAGGGTCTTGGCATAGTGCGCGTGCATCAAATCGAGATACGTCGGTTGCTCCTCATCAACGAACTTCCCACATATGATCCGGTCCTGGTAGCCGATGGCGACCTCGCGCGTATCTGCCCCGTGACGGATCTCCGCTTCATCGTAATAGAAGCGCATGAGGTCCAACCCGTCGCCCAGTCTGTTGAGCCGGGCGTACAGCGTCGGACACGGCGCGATGACCTCAATGAACCGGAATCCTTTCCGCTGGATAGCTTCTTTGAATGACCGGGTCATGCGGCGGATGTGAAGCGAGGTCCATCGGGCCACATACGTGGCGCCGCAGGAGGCGGCCAGGTGGGGCAAATTGAAAGGCCGCTCGAAATTGCCGAAGGGCATGGTCGAGGTCTTGGCCGTCAGGGGCGTGGTCGCCGCGTTCTGCCCCCCGGTCATCCCGTAGATGAAGTTGTTCACCAGGATGATCAACAGGTCCATATTGCGGCGAGCGGCATGGATGAAGTGGTTGCCTCCGATGCCCACCAGATCGCCGTCGCCCGAGAACACCGTCACCAGGAGTTCGGGCCGGCCAAGCTTCAGGCCGGTGGCGAAAGGAATGGCGCGCCCGTGCGTGGCGTGAAACCCATCCAGCTTCATATAGCCGGCCACGCGCCCCGTGCATCCGATCCCGGACACGATCGACACTTTGTCGAGATCTACCGCCGATTCCGCCAGGGCCGAGGCGAAGCACTTGACCACCGTTCCGATGCCGCACGTCGGACACCAGATATGCGGCATCCGATCCATGCGAACAAACGGAGCGATCGGGTGCTCCTCCGGGCTTGCCGGGCGTTCTTCCATAACCGCGCTCATTTCGCCGCCTCCACGATGGCCGCGCAGATGTCATTCGGATCGTGGACGCCGCCGCCCATGTGAGGCACCAGGATCGCCGCCGCCTTTCCCCCCGCACAGCGCTCTACCTCCAGCACGATCTGGCCGTTGTTGATCTCCGGCACGACAAAGGCTTTGATCTTGTGCGCCAACTCGCGCACGTGGTTCTCCGGAAACGGCCACACGACGACCAGTCTCAGGGTCCCAACCTTGACCCCCCGTTCCTTGGCCAACTCGACTCCCATGCGCGCCACGCGCGAGGTGATGCCGTAGGTCACCACGACGACATCGGCGCCGTCGATCCCTTCTTCCTCGTAGCGGACGATCTGGTCGGCATTCAGCTTGATCTTGTCGATGAGGTGACGAACGCACTGCTCCTGGCACTCAGCACTCATCACCGGATATCCCCGCTCATCATGCGTCAGCCCAGTGGTGTGAAAGCGGTATCCGTCGCCGGCGCGGGCGAACTCCGGCGCCAAGGCGCCGTTGAGCTGGTAGGGAAGAAACTCCTCGGGGGACTTCGTGGTGAGTTTGCGCGGCACGAGATCGATCTCGTCGGCCGGCGGGATGACGACCTTCTCGGTCATGTGGCCGACGCACTCATCCATCATCATCAGCACCGGAACACGATACGTCTCCGCCAGGTTGAAAGCATCGATCGTGAGGTTGAAGGCTTCCTGCGGTGAGCTGGGGGAAAGAGCGATGATCGAGTAGTCGCCGTGCGAGCCCCAGCGCGCCTGCATCATGTCGGCCTGGCCCACCATCGTCGGGAGGCCCGTGGACGGCCCGCCGCGCTGGACATTGACCACCACGCAGGGCGTCTCCATCATCGCCGCCAGCCCGATGTTCTCCATCATCAGGGAGAAGCCCGGGCCGCTCGTCACGGTCATGGACTTGGTGCCCGTCCAGGATGCCCCCACAACGGCCGCCATGCTGGCCAGCTCGTCCTCCATCTGAATGAAGATTCCGCCGATCATGGGAAACCGGCGCGCGATCCGTTCGACAATCTCGGTGGATGGGGTGATGGGATACCCCGCCACGAACCGGCAGCCGGCCGCCATGGCCGCTTCGCCGCAGGCGAAGTCTCCGTCCAGGTAGTGGGTACCGGTCAGAACACCCACGGGGTCTGCCTTCACACGCCTCCTCCGAATCGGAGCTCAGCGCACTTGCCGGGCGGCGCCGTGCTAGGCATGCGCCTGGCTGGCGATCATCACATCTTCGGGCACGGCCTCGCTGAAGATGGCGAAGTCCGGGCAGATCATCTCGCACAGGTTGCAGTTCACGC
>CAZXXV010000281.1:0-6316 GCA_964644725.1 uncultured bacterium | reverse complement strand
CCAGTCATCTTGCATCCTGCTGGATGGCACCAACTTGCGGAAAGGAGCACACCTTGGACATCCGAGTCGTGATCGGGGATGTGACGAAGTTCCGGGGCGATGCCATGGTGGTGAACCTCTTCGAGGGCGTGAAGGCGCCGAGTGGGGCCACGGGCGCGGTGGATGTGGCGCTGGGCGGCACGATCCGGAAGCTGATCCTGGCAGGTGAAGTGACGGGCAAGTGGGGAGAGCAGACGCTCGTCCACGCCCTGGGGAAGCTGCCGGTGAACCGGGTCCTGGTGATGGGCCTGGGGAAGCCGGAGGATTTCACCCTGGACCGTGCGCGGATCGTGTCCGCCGAGGCGGTCAAGCACCTGCGGAAGATCGGCGCCCGCCGGGTCGGCGCCATCGTCCACGGGGCCGGGACCCACTCGGGTGCCCAGACGGGTACCCGGGGCTTCGATGCCGCGCAGGCCACCCAGGCGCTCGCCGAGGGAGCGCTCTTGGGCCTGTACCGGTTCACGCGATACAAGCGGGACAACGACGAGGCCAAGAAGGAGATCGAGACCTTTACGATCGTCGGGCAGGATCGGCAGAAGCTGCGGGCCATGACCGAGGCCGTTAGGCGGGGCCGCATCGTTGCGGAGGCGACGAATGCCGCCCGGGACTTGGTGAATGAACCTGGAAACACGCTGACCCCCACGGAGCTGGGCCGGCGCGCGAGGGAGGTGTCCCGCCGCGCGCGCATCCGCTGCCAGGTGCTGGGCCCGCAGGAACTCCGGCGGCTGGGGGCCCGGGCTCTGCTGGGCGTTGCCCGGGGGAGTCAGGAGCCGCCACGCTTCATCGTCCTGGAATACCGAGGCGGTCGCCGGGGGGGTCCGCACCTGGGCCTGGTGGGCAAGGGCATTACCTTCGACTCGGGGGGCATCTCCATCAAGCCGGCCGAGAAGATGGAGACCATGAAGGGAGACATGGCCGGGGCGGCCGCCGTCATCGCCGCCACGTCCGCCATCGCCCTGCTGAACCTCCCCATCCAGGTGACAGCCCTCGTGCCCGCGACAGAGAACCTCCCCAGCGGCACGGCGCTGAAGCCCGGGGATGTCCTGCGGGCGATGAGCGGGAAGACCATCGAGGTGGTCAATACCGACGCCGAGGGGCGGCTGGTGCTGGCCGACGCCCTGCACTACGCCCGCAGCCGCAAGGTCAGCCACCTCGTGGATGTGGCGACCCTGACCGGGGCCTGCGTCGTGGCCCTGGGGACGCTGAACAGCGGGGCCTTCACCAACAACCAAGCGCTGCTGGACAAGGTACTGGCCGCCGGCCGGGCCGCGGGGGAGAAGATCTGGCCCATGCCCATGGACGCCGAGTACGACGAGCTGATCAAGGGCGACATCGCCGAGATCAAGAATACGGGCGGCCGGAAGGGCGGCGCCATCACGGGGGCGAAGTTTCTCCAGCATTTCGTCGGGGACACCCCGTGGGTGCACCTGGACATCGCGGGGACGTTCGAGACGGACAAGGAGAAAGGGTACCAGCCCAAGGGGGCCACGGGCGTCATGGTGCGGACGCTGGTGAACCTGGCGATGGAGCTGATCGCGGCGTGAGCAGTCAGCAGTCAGTCGCGCCATGGGCGGACCCGCCCGGATCGTAAGAGCTACGACCTGTCCGCCTTCGGCGGACTCGGGCGGGCTTTCAGCCGTCAGCCCCGAGGCGCCAAGGTCGGCGACAAGGGCACAAAGGCTGAATGCTGAAGGCTGAGTGCTGATGGCTTCCCGGCTATACCACCACACAGGTGATGGTCTTCCCGACACCGGGAACCGCCTGGATCCTCGACATGACCAGCTTGCCGATGGCGCTCGGGTCTTTGGCTTCCACGAGAGCGATGATGTCGTAGGGCCCTGTGATCAGGTGGGCCGATTTCACCCCGGCGATCTTCGCGATCTTTGCGCAGGCCTGCAGCGCCTTCTTGGGCGCTGCCTCGATCAGGACATACGCAGCGGCCATCGTCCTCTCCTCCCAGTGTGAGGCTTCTGCTCGGTTGCCTCGGATCCCGCAGCGAAGAGACCCCAGACGCTTGGCTGCGGGGTTGCGTCGGCGCAGGCAGGGGAAAAGACCTCCCCTCACCCCGGCCCATGCAGATACGGTACTCAAGGCCGCGGGATCGTTCAAGCCAAAAACAGGTTGACACGCCCGAGCGGGGTGGGATAGTGAAACGCGGATCTCAAGAGGGAGCCCCCAGGATGGATCCCCGATGCAGCGAGATCTGCAAAGAGATCTTCCTCCCCGAGGAGTACCGCATCGCTGAGCTTGCGGTATCCACGGCGGGCCTGTTCCCGGATCAGAGCTTCCGCGGACGCTGCCTCGTGACCCTCCGCGAGCATCACACCGAACTCTTCCAGCTTACCCCCGCGATGCGGAGGGCCTTCCTGGAGGACGTGAGCCGGGTCGCCGAGGCGATCTCCCGGGCCCTGAACCCGATCAAGGTCAACTATGAACTCCTGGGCAACATGGTCCCCCACATGCACTGGCACATCATCCCCCGGTTTCGCGAGGATGGCGTGTATCCCAGGCCGATCTGGGCCAGCGAGTTGCCTCGGAAGATTCTGCCCCCGGCAGAGCGGGATGCGCTGATCGCTGCTCTCCGGCGATACTTGCGCTGAGTCGCGCATCTTCCCCTTGCACGCCCTGGACCGCCTGTGTACACGAAACCCTTCGTCCTGGCAAGCATCGCTAACTTCCTGTTCTTCACCAACCTCAACGTCTACACGCTGCTCCCGCTGTACATTCAGGCCCTGGGAGGCCGTGAGGGTCAGATCGGCACCATCATGGCCATGTACAGTGTGGCCGCTGTCCTCTGCCAGATTGGGATCGGGACGCTCGTCGATCGCTGGGGTCGGAAACGATTCAGCCTCCTGGCTGCGGGGATGGCGACGGCGGTGTCCCTGCTCTTCGCCGCCTCCTCCACCCTCGGATGGCACTTCCACCTGCTCCGGTTCCTGCAAGGGGCTGCCTACTCCATCTTTCTCACCAGCAACCTGACACTCATTGCAGACCTGGCGCCACCCAGCCGACGGGCGGAGGCGGTGGGGATCTTCGGCGTGTCGGGCCTCGTGACCATTGCCATGGCTCCTGCTCTCGGTGAGATGGTGTTGCGGGCGTGGGGGTTCCGCGCCCTCTTCGTCGGCTCCGTCGTGGTGGCCCTCGGAACCTTCGCGGTGTGTCTGGCGACCGTCGTACCCGCGCCCGAAGCCCGAGAGGCCTTCCGCGGCTTCGGGTCGGACTTCTGGCGGACCTTCTCCCCGGTCCTGGCGGCTGCCTTCCAGTTTGGGCTCGCCAACTCGATCGTCTTCGTGTTCCTTCCGCCTTTCGCCCGCCATGTGGGCCTGCCTCGGATCGGCCCGTTCTACCTGCTCTACACGGCCACGGCCATCGCCGTGCGTTTCCTGGGCGGCCGGCTAGCGGACCGCTTCGGACGAAGCCAGGTGATTCTGCCATCCCTGATCGGTCTGACCACAGGGGTCCTGCTTTTCAGCATACTTCACTCGACCTGGCTCATGCTGGTCATTGCCCTCGTCAACGGGGCCTCCCACGGGTTCGTCTATCCTGCTACGAGCGCGCTGGCCTTCGACCGAGCGCCTGTCGGCGCACGCGGCAAGGCGCTGGCGGCCTACAACATGGCGGCGCTCACGGGCGGGGCCGTCGGCGCCATCGGGTTCGGCTGGCTGGCGCAGCTTCTGGGATACCGCCCGGGCTTCGTGGTGGCCAGCCTCATCCTGGCGATTGGGGTGGTGATCTTCTGGCGAAAGCGGTAGGGAGTGCGGTGGGGGAGGGGGAATCCAGCGCCGACTAATGCGGCTCCCGTTTCAGCATCTCCGCGATGGTGGAGCCCGCCTTCAGGCCGGAACCGGTGAGAGGGATCACGGTGGTTTCCCCGGCGGGCAGGCGCCCGGCCGCGGCCAGCCTTAAGGCACCGGCGGGCGCCACGGCCGCGGTCGGCTCGACGTACAGGCCGACGCGCCCCAACTGGAAGAGGGTCGAGATGATTTCCTCCTCGGACACGGTCCTGATCTGGCGCGCGGAAGCCCAACTGTTCCCAGACCTCGAAGGCAAACGTCTTTGTGCCGTGAGGGTATCAGAGGGCACCGACTGCTGGCAGGAGGTACAAACCAACTTGGCGGGCACGGGTGGTCAGAGAACCTGCATTAGCTCGCGCGCCTCGGTGTAGTTCGGGTCGATCTCCAGGGCGCGCTTGCAGCAGCGCTGGGCCCCGTTCAGGTCTCCCAGCTCCTTCAAACAGACAGCCTTGTAGTACCAGGCTACCTTGGAGTTCCCGTTGTAGCGCAACGCCTCGTTGAAACAGGTCGTAGCGTCAGTGAACTTCTTCAGTTGCAGCAGGCAGATGCCACGCTGGTTCCAGGCGGTCAGCAGCCGGCTGGGATCCCTGAGGTCCTTGATCCCGCGATCGAACTGGGCCACCGCCTGTTCGTGCTCCTCCATATGCAGCAGGGCCGCCCCCAGCTCGATGTAGTGCTCCGGTTCACCCCGGGGAGATTGGGCCGATCGAGCCGATGCGATTGGACGGGCCAATGCAAGCTGGCTGTCGGCCTGGAGACTGAAAGCCAGGTCTTGGACGGTGGCCGCCTTGGCCGTGGTCCGGTAGAGATGGATCTTGATTCCCTTGGCGGTCAGAAGTTCCTGGAACTGCGGGTGGTCCATGTCGTTGGCCATCCGCACGAGGAGGTCCGCCAGCAGGCGGGACATCTGAGGCCCGCGACTCCGCTCGCGCTCGGCGAAGCCCGGGCGCGTCTCGCCATCGGTTGCGGCATAGCGGTCCGTGGGCGTGAACAGGGCGTGGTTCAGCCCGCCCGGCGTGAGGCCCAGGAACCGGTACAGGCCTGCACGCTCCTGTTCGGGGCCGCGGAACTTCCACCGGGCCTCCAGGTAGCCCGGGACGTCGGTGGCCAGAAGACGCATCGCAAAAGGCGAGCCCAGGAAGCGGAACCTGTTGGGGCTCTCTAGGTACTGCCGGGCGAGAGAGAGGAACAATCCCAGGTCGCCCCGCAAGCTGTACCGGTCCATCTTCCATCGGGGCTGGCCGCTGGGCTCGACCACGACTACACTCTCCCGCACGAGGTCCTGCATGACCTCGCGCACGTCCGTGAGGGGCTCGCGCACCTCCTTGACGAGGGCCTCGAGGTTGCGGGGGATCAGATCAAGCAGCGTGAGAAACACCTTATCGCGGAGGTACACGTCCACCAGCCGCTTTCCCTCGAGGGCGGGGTCGAGCCTCTTCAACTCCCGGGCCACGACGCGGGACACCAGATCCCCGTGGGAGGCCAGGACCGCGTATCCGGTCGGCTTCCGTCCCGTGAGGGTCATCTGAATCCAGTACATGTGCCCTGCGTGATAGGCCAGGAAGCGCGGGCCGACGTCCGTCCGGATGCGCGACTTGATGGCCGGTTCGACGACCTCGGGCGGGCCGATGAGGCGGGCCCGGCGCAGGAGCGTCAGGATCTTCTCGGGAGGGAAGACGTGGAATTCCCCCTTTCCCTTCTCCTCCATGCGCGCGTACCACTCGCGGGCCGGCCGGCTCAAGCCCGAGAAGGCCAGGAACAGGCCGACGAGGCGCCTGTCCTTCTTCTTGTCTCGCGTATAACTGGCAAGAAACCGCTTCAGCTCGTCGGGACCGATCTCACGCGGGAGGGCGCGGGCCCGGCACAGGATGGGAGCCTGGGTCGCGCGGTGCCTGGCCTTGACTTCGAGATCGGTTCCCGCCCCGGCAATCCGGACACGGAAGTCGTCGTATCCCAGCTCATCCAGCAGCCGTTTGACAAGCTGGTCCAGCAGTCGGCCCTTGTCCTTGGCGGACGCGGCGAGCACCTTGATGGTCATGCAGCCTCCGAACGAGTCACGCGCTGGCGGCGCCGGTTCCCCAAATGCCGGGCGTCTGCCCCGACGGGCAGCCGGTTCATCGCGGGAGTCTTCATTCGGGAGTCCAGGCTCTCACGAGGCGGCGCATTCGCTTTCACGCCAAGAGCGCAATCACAATCTGTGGTTCGAGACGTCGCTCACCCGCGTGCCAGCTGTTCCCGCACTGCGGCCGGCAGGACCGTCCCACGCACGACCAGAGGAAGATGGGCTCAACTATTGCGTATGGCGTGGGGCGTGCAGACCGCTATGGCATGGCGCGGAGCCAACCCCATCTCATCTCGAAGGTCAGGGCCAAGGTGAGGCCCGAGGACAATCACAGGCACTCCGGAAGGGTCTGCTATCATTTTGGATTGCAACGGCGACAAGATAGCCTCGTTCCTTCATGCGTTAGTAACACGGTAGAGAA
>CAZXXV010000280.1:0-6328 GCA_964644725.1 uncultured bacterium | reverse complement strand
ACCCCAGCCGTGAGGTCGGGCTGCGTGCCGCCATAGCGCTGGCCCGACTGGGGGAGGCGTCGGCCTTCGCGCTGCTCCACCGGCGCCTCGGGGATCCCGAGGATTCTATCCGGATGCTGGCGGCCGAGGCCCTGGGCCATCTCGGCAACTCGGACGCCGCGCCCGACCTGCGCGTACTCCTGCGGGACCCGAACCTTTACGTGCAGGTGTACGCCGCTGAAGCGCTGGTCCGCCTGGAAGATCCCGTCGGCCGCGAGGCGCTCCACAAGGCCCTGCGGCACCCCAACCAATCGGTGGCCCTGTATGCGGCGGAGGCCTTCTCGAACCTGGGCGATGCCACCGGTGCCCCCCGGCTCATCGAGACGCTGAATTCCGACGGGGATCTCTCTGCCCGCCTCTACGCCGCATGGACGCTGGCACGGTTGGGGGATCTGCGTGGCCAGCCGATGCTGGAGCAACTCCTCCGGCATGGGGACACCCAGGTCCGCATGCAGGTGACCTGGACGCTGGGGCAGATGCAGGACGGCGTCGGGATCCCAGCGCTCCGACAGGCCATATCGGACGAAGCGCGGCCGGTGCGCCTCCAGGCGGCGTGGGCCCTGGCCGCGAAGCTGGGTGAGAACAATGTCAAAGGAAGGCTCGGAGGCTGAGGCCAGGCTGATGTCCTCCTCGTCCTGTTCCTGCTGGCGGCCTACCGGTGCGTAACCAAGGCTGTTTACTGGCTGCGCGCGGCCTGAGCGTTGTGATCATGGAGCGCGACCGGTGACCGTTGGTCCGCGATTTGTCTGACGCTTCGCGGGATCGGGGAGTTTCCGCTTGACACCCTTTCCGGACCCGTGATACGGTGCCCCCGCCCTCAGCAAAGAATACACGAGCGCCCCGTGCCTCTCTCACCGGTTTCAGCGTGACCTCGTGCGATGTCTTCGACGGGAGCCGTCGCGTCCATCTCCGGGGGACTTAGGCCTTCTATCTGGCATTTCTTGGGGAGCGCAAGGAGGCGGTGATGGCCAAGCGGTTCTATACGGTCCTCATCCTACCCGATGCGACCTCACCGGCGCGGAAGTTCCACATCACCAAGACCATCGTCACGGCGGTGTCGTGTGTCACGGCGGTTTCCGTCCTCGCCTTCGCCTTCTTCCTGTACCAGTACGTGAACCTGAACGTCCGCATGCTGGAGTTGAAGCAGCTCCGCCAGGGGGCGACTGACCGGAACTTCCTGGCCGCCAAGGTGGGCCAGCTCGAAGGCGAGCTGACGCGGCTGCGCGAACTGGATCGCAAGCTCCGTGTGGTGGCCGGGCTCGACGCGGGGGACGAGCAGGGGGCCAGGCTGGCGCAGGGCGGGGCCGAGACGCTGAGTCGGACCGCGCTCTTGGATGCGGTGCGGAAGGAAACCGGTCGCCTCGCGGACTGGGTGACCCGCGACCTGGAGGCGCTGGGGCACGAGATCACCTCGCGCGAGCGGAGCTTCCGCGAGTTGAAGGATCTCTTGGAGGCGAAACGCTCCGTTCTGGCCTCGACCCCGACCGTCTGGCCGGTCAAGGGCCTGATCACGGCCGGCTACGGCTACCGCGTGTCGCCCTTCACGGGGCAGCGGGAGATGCACGAAGGGCTTGACATCGCTGCCCCCCACGGCACACCCATCCTGGCCACGGCCAACGGTGTCGTCTCCTTCGTCGGGTCCCTGGCCGCCTTCGGCAACGTGGTGTTCATCAACCACGGGCACGGGTTCACGACGTTCTACGCGCACACCAGTAGCATCCGGGTGAAGGAAGGCCAACAGGTAAAGCGCGGGCAGATCGTCGCCTCTGTGGGCACCTCGGGACGGACCACCGGGCCGCACGTCCATTACGAGGTCCAGGTCAACGGGGCTACGGTGAATCCCCTCAAGTACATCGTCGATCCGTCGGGGGTGAAGTACGCCAACGAGGGCGAGGCCGGCGGGCAGTCGTAGGCATTCGCTCCGAATCTCTGAAAGAGCCCCGGGGGTTGTGCCCCGGGGCTTCTTTTTTCTCCGGACTGCCCCCGATCCCCGCCTGCTTCCTCGAGGCGGAAACGTGGGGAATCGCCCTCTCCCCCGAGGGAGGGGAGCCCGGGCCCCGATCGGGCCCTCCGGACTCCCGGAATTGGATTGCTGCCCCCCGGTTTGTCTGTTACCATACGCCCGTTTCCTTCGACAGGTCCAAACGCATGGAAGGGTGTTCATGTTCAAAGGCTTGATCCAGAAGATCGTCGGCACCAAGAACGAACGCGAACTGGCGCGCCTCCGCCCGAGGGTCGAGACCATCAATGTCCTCGAGCCCGAGATACAGCGCCTGAGCGAGGAGGATTTCAAGGCCCGGACGGCCCGCCTCCGCGAGCAAGTGGCCAAGGCGGCGGCCGAAGGGAACGGTGACGTCAAGGCCGCCCTGGACGATATCCTCCCCGAGGCCTTCGCCCTCTGCCGCGAGGTGGCCCGGCGCGTGCTGAACATGCGCCACTTCGACGTGCAGCTCATCGGCGGCATGGTCCTGCACGAGGGGAAGATCGCCGAGATGGCCACGGGTGAGGGCAAGACCCTGGTGGCGACCCTGCCCGTGTACCTCAACGCCCTCACCGGCAAGGGGGTCCATGTCATCACGGTCAATGACTACCTGGCCAAGCGGGACACCCAGTGGATGGGGCCGATCTACCACGCCCTGGGACTCTCGGTGGGCGTCCTCCAGCACGAGGCCTCCCACCTGTTCGACCCGACGGTGCGCGCGTCCGACATGCGGATGGCGAACCTCCGGCCCTGCACGCGGCAAGAGGCCTACCGGGCCGACGTCACCTACGGGACCAACAGCGAGTTCGGGTTCGATTACCTGCGCGACAACATGAAGTTCTCGGCCGCGGAGTTCGTCCAGCGCGAGCTCAACTACGGCATCGTGGACGAGGTGGATAACATCCTCATTGACGAGGCGCGGACCCCGCTCATCATCTCGGGCCCCTCGGAGGAGTCCACGGACAAGTACTACACCATTGACCGGATCATCCCCCGGCTGAAGCGGGCGGCCACCATCACCAGCGGCAAGCTGCACGAGATCGAGGCCACCGCCAGCGGCGACTACATCGTGGACGAGAAGGCCCGGACCGTGGCCTTGACCGAGACCGGTGTCCTCACGGTGGAGAAGCTGCTGGGGGTGAAGAACCTGTACGAGCCGGCCAACATCGACATCGTCCACCACGTCCAGCAGGGGCTGCGGGCCCACACCCTGTACAGGCGGGACGTGGACTACGTGGTGAAGGACGGCGAGGTCATCATCGTGGACGAGTTCACCGGTCGCCTGATGCCCGGGCGCCGGTGGAGCGACGGGCTGCACCAGGCGGTGGAAGCCAGGGAGAAGGTGAAGATCGAGCGGGAGAACCAGACCCTGGCCTCCATCACGATCCAGAATTACTTCCGCATGTACAGCAAGCTGGCGGGCATGACCGGGACGGCCGACACCGAGGCGGCGGAGTTCGCCCAGATCTACAACCTGGACGTCATGGTCATCCCGACCAACCAGACGCTGATCCGCCTGAACCACAACGACGTCGTCTACAAGACCCAGAAGGAGAAGCTGAACGCGGTCGCCGACGAGATCGCGGAGCTGTACAGGCTCGGCCGGCCGGTCCTGGTGGGCACGACGTCCATCGAGAAGTCGGAGGCGGTATCGGCGGTGCTGAAGCGGCGGGGGATCCCCCACCAGGTCTTGAATGCCAAGCCGATGTACGCCGAGCACGAGGCGGAGATCGTGGCCCAGGCCGGGCGCCTCAAGGCGGTGACGATCTCCACCAACATGGCCGGGCGCGGGACGGACATCTTGCTGGGGGGCACCCCCAAGTTCCTGGCGGACGACCTGATGCGCCGCGGACAGGCCGGCCGGGAGGGGCTGGATCCGGCCGAGTACGAGAAGGTCCTGGCCGAGGTCAGGGACATGCAGCGCTACGGCCTCCTCGAGACCGACGACCCCGAGAGCTACGCCGCGGCGCTCCTGCGGGTGCGCAGGCAGACCGAGGCGGAGCACCAGAAGGTGGTCGAGCTGGGCGGGCTGCACATCCTGGCGACGGAGCGGCACGAGGCGCGGCGCATCGACAACCAGCTCCGCGGCCGCGCGGGGCGCCAGGGCGACCCCGGGTCCTCCCGGTTCTACCTGTCGCTGGAGGACGACCTCCTGCGCCTCTTCGCCCAGGAGCGCATCGCCAAGATCATGGACAAGCTGGGCATGCAGGAGGGGGAGCCGATCGAGCACCCCTGGGTGACCCGCGCCATCGAGACCGCCCAGAAGCGGGTGGAGGCCCACAACTTCGAGATCCGCAAGCACCTCCTCGAGTACGACGACGTCATGAACACCCAGCGCAAGATCATCTATGGCGAGCGTCGGCAGCTCCTGGAGGGGGAGGATATCCGGGAGGTCATCGAGGGGATGCTGGAGGAGGCCCTCGACGAGATCCTGGACCTGTATACGAGCGAGGACACCTATCCGGAAGAATGGGACATGGTCGGCCTGGCGGAGGCCATGAAGCGCCAGTTCGACCTCCAGGTCTCCTGGACCAAGGAGGAGACCGAGTCCCTCACGCGGGCCCTCCTCAAGGACGATCTGCTGCAGAAGATCCAGGGCGCCTACCGGGCCAAGGAGGCGCAGGTCGGCACCGAGATGATGCGCTACCTGGAGCGGATGATGCTGCTGCAGGTGGTGGACACGCAGTGGAAGGACCACCTGCTGGGCATGGACCACCTGAAAGAGGGGATCGGTCTCAGGGGCTACGGCCAGAAGGATCCGCTCATCGAGTACAAGCGCGAGGGCTTTGAGCTGTTCGAGGCCATGGAGGCGCGCATCGCCAAGGAGACGGTTGAGCGCCTGATGAAAGTCCAGGTGGCCGTGGAGCCCGAGTGGGTCGCGCAGGCCGCTGATCTCTCCGAGCTGCCGCTGGCGCCGCCCGGGGACGGCCGGCGCCGTCGCGAGCGCGGGGCGATGCCCAGCCGGGGCCTCAAGCCTGCCGCTGCCCCCGCCGTTACAGCCCCGCGGGCCAAGGTCGGGCGGAACGAGCCCTGTCCCTGCGGCAGCGGCAAGAAGTACAAGAAGTGCTGCGGGCAGTAGCTGGCGAACGGATGCGGGAGGAGGCATGCTGACGGTTGCGGGGATTCAAATGGCCTGTGGGGTGGATCGGGACGAGAACTTCTCCAGGGCGCTGGATCTTGCCAGGATCGCAGTCGATCGTGGGGCCAAGATCATCTGCTTCGCCGAGTGCTTCGCGTGGCCCTGGTTCCCCCGCAAGGCGGCGGAGGCGAACCGCCAGATGGCCGTGCCCATCCCCGGGCCCATGACCCGCTCTCTGCAACTGTTCGCGGAGGAGGCCCAGGTGACCCTGGTCGCTCCCATCTTCGAGGCTGGGGACGACGCCGGCCATTACAACACCAGCCTGGTGATCGATGCCAGCGGCTCGATCCTCGGCAGCTACCGCAAGAACCACATTCCCGACCTGCCGAATTACCAGGAGCGGTTCTACTTCCGGCCGGGAAATTTCGGCTTTCCGGTGTTCCGGACGCGGTACGCCACCATCGGCGTGCAGACCTGTTGGGACAACTTCTTCCCAGAGGGGGCACGGGCCCTGGCCCTGAAGGGCGCCCAGATCATCTTCTGCCCCACCGCCTGCTCCACCCTGGGGGGTGTGCATCGGTGGGAACGCGCCATCATGGGCCACGCCGTGTACAACTGCCTGTACGCGGTGCGGGTGAACCGGGTCGGCACCGAGGGGACGATGACCTTCCACGGGAAGAGCTTCTGTGTGGACCCCAACGGCGACTTCGTCACAGAGCCGGCCGGGGCCGACGAGGGGGTGGTCCTGGCGGATCTGGACATGGATCGGGTCAAACTCGTCCGCGACGACTGGACCCACCTCCAAGACCGGCGGCCAGGGATTTACAAAGACCTGGTGTAAGGCCCCCGGCTTTCAGCTTCCTTTCATGCTTAAGGCCCAACCGTAATGAGCGGTGCAGGTGGGGCAAACGTCATCTGCAAGTGTCGGTCAAGCCGCGACTGTTTGGACAGCAAACGGCAGCTTGTTGAGCGTCAGCTCCTTCAGTGCCACTTTCTGACTGGCGTTGTCGATGTCGATGCCCACCAGGTTGCCGGCCTCATCGTAATCTAAGACGATTCCCTCGGAAATCTCCCGGCTCTCCTTACTGGGTTTCTCCGACAGGTCAATGTAGAGGGAATCGGTGTCCGGATAGTAGCTGAGTCTCATGGCTTGAATCCTCGGTCAGGGAAAGCGTTGTGAATCGTGATCCTGTCCTGCAACGCCATCCCTGATGCCAGAGATGAGCCGC
>CAZXXV010000279.1:2983-6416 GCA_964644725.1 uncultured bacterium | reverse complement strand
GCCTTGCCCTGGAAGATCCGTCCGGCGCCGCCACCTCGCCCGGAGAGAATTGCGGCGACCTCGCGGCCCACCGCCGTAAAGTCGAATCCGGCTTCTTCTCCGGCGCAGAGCACGAAGTGCCCCGCCTCAGCCTCGCCCGCCGTGAGAAGGGCGAGCCGGTTCGGCGCCAGCCGGACGAACTCCCGGGCGACGCGTTGCAGGAAGCCCAGATCCCGCTGGGGCCAGTGAGCGTGGGCGACGCGCTCACCGGCGGCGGCGAGAGAGCGCGCCGCCTCGATCGCCACCTCTTCCTCCAGCGATCGGATGCGCCGCTGCGCGTCTTTCAACTGCTCCAGCTTCGTTGTCGCCACATCCACGAGTTCATCGTCTGGCGCCCCGAGGAGCTGGCGGAGCCGTGCGCTCCGCTCCTCGTGGGCAGAAAAGAGCCGGCGGAGCCGTCCACCCGCGACCAATCGGAGACGCGTGCCGCCACGCATCGGTTCGATACCCAACAGCTTGAGGGCCTCGATTTCGGCGGTACTGCCAACATGGGTGCCACCGCACGTGTTGAGGTCGATCCCGGCGATCTCGACCAGGCGGATGTCTCCCGTGTGGCCGTCCGGTAGGCCCCGCGTGCGGACGGGGAGCGTGGCGAAGGTTTCGGGGCTGACCCGCCGGGCGGTCACGGGGCGCGCCGCCCGGATTTCGGCAGCGACGGCCTCTTCGAGTTCTGCAAGCTGATCGGGCGTGATGGCCGCGACGTCCAGCTCGATGTCGGAGACGTGTGCCCCCAGGTGAAAGGCCGTCGTGTGCCAGCCAAAGCGCTCCTGCGCCACGGCGGTCAGGAGGTGCTGCCCGGTGTGCTGCTGCATGTGATCGAACCGGCGGTCCCAATCCAGTTCAACCTGCACGCGCCCGGTCGGCGGGGGTCCGGCCAGATAGTGCCTGACTTGGCCCGCGACCGTGCGGACGTCCTCGACGGGTACCCCAGCGATCCAGCCGCGGTCGGAGGGCTGGCCGCCCCCTTCCGGGTAAAGGATCGTGTCGGCCAAAACGACGAACGGGCGGGCTCCCTCCTGCCCGCCATCGAGAACCTCGGTCTCGAGTGACCGCCGGAGCGGCTCGCGTTCGTAGGCGAATACCGCGCTCATGAGAGATCTCCCTGGGTAGAACAGATCTGTTGGCACGGACCGTAGGTGACGGCCGCGTGCCGTCTCACCGATGGTCAGCCAGCTTCACAGCCGACGTAGCGCAGGAGCGTTAGCACGTACACCCGGGCCGCGCGGACCAGATCGGTCAGGGCGACCGACTCCAGGTCTCCGTGGGCGCCTTGACCCCCCGGGCCGTGGTAGAGCGCGGGGATCCTTCCTTCGTTGATGAAGATGGGGGCATCTCCCACCATGCGGCTTCCCGTAAGCGGCAGCTCCTTTCCGCTCACTTCGGAGTAGGACTGTCTGAGGGCAGCGACCAGCGGCTCGTGTTCGGCCACACGAAACCCGTCCCTCACCGGAATGAGGTTCAGCGCCACCTGTGCCCCGGTCTCAGCCTCTACCCGCGCCGCCATCCCGGTGAGCTCTGCCTTGATGCCGGCGTACGTGTTGTCTGGGCCATAGCGTCGCGTGCCCATGAGCCTGCAGGCCTTCGTCCACCGATTGTAGAAATCGCCGCCCTGAAAGATGCCAATAAAGAACGACTCGGGCCCGACGTACGGGATGTTGATTTTCGAAAGCTCTGCCTGTCTGGCTTGCATGAGGTTCACGAGGCGGATGGCGGCCAGAATGGGGTGGGCGGTGCCCGCCGGGGTGAGCAGCTCATGGGTGGCTTCTCCGGATCGGGTGACCGTGAAGTCAAAGGCGGCCTGGCCCAGCCCGATGATCGGGAGCGTGTCGGAAGCCAGCTCGGCGATGATAGCGGCATCGCCCTTGATGCCGCGGCGAACCAAATCCGTGAGGTCCTGGCCCTGACCATCCGGCGCCTCGTGCAGGCCGTGGGCGACGAGGAGCAGATCGCCTCTCATCCGGATGCCGGACTCCATGATGACCCGCGCCGCTTCCGCCATGGCGGCCAGGCCACCCTTCATGTCGGCTGTGCCCCTTCCGTAGATGCGGCCTTCGGCCACGTAGGGCGCCGGATGATCTACGGGCACTGTATCCAGGTGGCCGTTGAACTCGAGGGTCGGCCCTGTGCCCGTGCCGCGGAGGCGGGCCACGACGCAAGGGGAGTGAGGGTAATCCCTGAGGACCTGGACGTCTAGGCCGATTTCCCCGAGGTACCGGGCGTACGCCTCGGCAACCTCGCGCGTATCCCCCGTGTAGGACCGGATGCGGGTGAGCTCGAAGGTCAATTGCTGCAGGCGATCCGGGTCAACGCGGTTCAGGAGGTCCCTGGGCATCTCATCCCTCCAGCCGGAGACCGGCTCTCATCCATGGTTGCAGGCCGCCAGGAGAACGCCGTTTTCGAGGGCGCACCTCTGCCGGGATGCCCCCGAGGGCGAGTCAGAGAACCTCGCCCCGCTCACGCCTGCCGCTCCGGGGATTCCAGCAGTGCCCTGACCTCCGCAGGGCTTCCCCGCCAGGGGCCTGGACGTTCCTGTTTGAGCGTGGTCACGGCCCCCGCCCAGCGGCAGGCCTCCTCGGGGGAGGACGAGAGCCGCTTCCCCACGTAGGTCGCGAAGCACGTGTCCCCCCGGCCCGTGCGGCCGGCCAGCGATCGGGGCGTGAACGGGGCCTGAAAGATCCGGCCGTTGGCGTACACCGTGACGCCTGAGGACTGCGTGAGGACGATCTCGCGCGGACCCAACGCGGCCAGCTTCCTGGCGGCGACCGCAAGGTCCATCTCGCCGGTGAGGAGCTCCGCCTCGGCCTTGTCCACCTTGAGATACGTGATGCAGGCAAGGCCTTCGGCCATGTCGGGCCAGTGCTTGAAGAGGAGCGCGTCGCCCTCGGGAACACGGACGAAGCCCTGCACGTCCATTCCCACCGGCCCCCGCGCCGCCATGCGCTTGAGGAGCGGGAGGTCCACCTCGCCGGCAACGATCGGCACGAGGAGATAGACCTTCGCCGACACGTCAGGCACCTCCTCCGGCCGGAAGGGACCGGCGAACGCCAGCGGCTTGCAGATCCGCCGCTCCATGTCGGCCGAGTTGTAGATGTTCTCGATGCCCGTGGTCGCCGGGGCCGGCGTGACAAAGACCTCTACGCCCTCCTGCCGTAGCTCGTCCAGCCGCGGGAAGTCGTTGGGGTGCAGTCGGGTCACGATGGCGACCCGTACCCCCAGCCGGCGCAGCGCCACGCTTCCGTAGTAGACCGCGCCGCCCGATGCGCTCTCGCCCACGCCGTCTACCACGAGGCGGTCCTTGGCGAAGTGGCCGATCATCAGGATGTCGTATTCTGTCCGGATCCTCATGCGATCTCCTCCTGGCGAAATCGGCTCTGCTCCTCATGTGGACCATCGC
>CAZXXV010000279.1:0-2883 GCA_964644725.1 uncultured bacterium | reverse complement strand
TCTCGCGCCAGGGGAAAGCGTCGCCGTGCCTGGATGACGGCCTCGCGCTCGAATTCGGCCGTAATGATCTCCTCCTCGGTCGCGCTGGCCTGGGTGAGGATCTTGCCGAGGGGATCGATGATCATGCTCTTGCCGGACATCGTCCAGTCGCCTTCCTTCCCCACATGATTGCAGGCCGCCAAAGAGACGCCGTTTTCCAGGGCCCTGGTGGTGAGAAAATTCTCCCACGGGTCGGCGACCGGCGTGGCATACGGGGCAATGATCAATTCCGCCCCGTGCAATGTCAGGCAGCGGCAGGATTCCGGGAACAGGTTGTCGTAGCAGATGGAGAACCCGATCGTCCACTCGCCCACCCGGAATACGGGGAACGACGATCCGCCGCGGAAGTAGATCTTCTCTAAGCTCAAGAGGGCGGCCGGGTGCACCTTGCGGTACTTGCCGATGATCTCCCCTTGCGGACTGATCAGCATGGCGCTGTCGTAGTAAAGGCCGGGACGCGCCACCTCGAAGATCGTCGAGACGATGTGGATCCCGTGCTGCCGTGCTTTCTCCTTCATGCGCGTCTGCGTGTATCCGTCCCCGGTCTCGGCGTACTCCATATAGCGATAGTCGCGGTACTGGGGGAAGTACTCGTTGTTGAAGAATTCCGGCAGGACGACGATGTCGGGGTTCTGGGGGGCGGCCTCGTCCACAAACGCGCAGGCCCGTGCCACATTCTCGTCCCGGGCCGCTGTCCGGCTGTTCATCTGGATCAGGGTCAGTCGCATGACAAGGCTCCCTCCTGGTCGGGTCTCAAGAGTCCGGCGCAGGATTTAGGCCATGGTCCACCCGCGGCCTGCGGCAGAAGTCAGAGACGCCACGCTAGCGCTCCCTCACGGTCGGGAGGATATCCTGCCCTCTCCAGGCCACGTCCATGGCGGCCCCATTGATTGCAGCCGAGTCATCGCAGGACAGGAACAAGATGACCCGGGCAACCTCATCCGGAGGCGTGATCGTGGACGGATCCTCGTCGGGATAGTTCCTCGCCCGGAGCGGCGTCGCAACCGGTCCGGGACAGATGGCATTCACACGGATACCATAGGGTTTCATCTCCAGCGCCAGGGACTTGGTGAATCCGATGACCGCGTGCTTGGACGCGGAGTACGCCGCCCGCATGGCACTGCCTTCCTTCCCAAGCTTGGAAGAGATATTCACGATGGTGCCGGATCGCCGCTCCAGGAAATGGGGCAGGAGCGCCCTGGTCAGCAGGAACATCCCGCGGACGTTGACGGCGAAGTTGAGATCCCAGTCCTCGGTCGTGAGCTTGGCCACCTCGTTGTGGATGGCCACACCCGCACTGTACACCAAGGCGTCTACCCGCCCCAGTCGATCGAGCACGGTTGCGACCATCCGACCGATCTGGGCCTCGTCCCCCATGTCGGCGACGACCGGGAAGGCCTTTCGGCCCAGCGCCCGTACCTCCGTCCCTACCTTTTCGATGTCGTCGGCGACTTCAGCGTTGAGCGCGAGGTCGGCTCCTTCCTGCGCGAAGAGGAGGGCCGTGGCGCGCCCGATGCCCCGGCCAGCCCCCGCGATCAGCGCCACCTTCCGTTGTAGTCTCATGGTGTCCCCCGCTCCTCGCTCGAGAGGTTCGCCCGGGCGTCGCATGGATATTCAGCGGAAGAGGCAGGACACATGTGTCGCGATGTGTCCCGGCCTGCTGGAGGCGGTCAGCGGGAATTCGCTGCTCCGGATTGGCGGCCGCCTGTGGGCCCGGGCCGGCCCGACTACGACCAGCGACGGAAGAAGAGCGCCTGTCGGGTGATGTCCTTCGTGCGCTCGCTCAGGCTCGCCATCTGACTTTCGCTCAGCGGGGTGAACTCCCGCGCGAGCCGCACGTTCTCTTCGACGTGGGCCACCGAGTCGCACCCGATGATCACGGTGCTCACGGGAAGGGACAGCGTGAAGTACATCGCCTCCCGCATCGTGATCGTGCCCGGCCGGGTAGCGCGCCCAAACTCTGGCTGCTGCTCGGGGGGTGGCGGGGTCCACGTGGAGAGGATGCGCGAGCGGGCGGGGATCTTCATCCCGATAATCCCCATCTGGCGCTCCACGGCCATCGGGAGCAGGCGCTCGGCGAAGCTCAGGTGGTGCCGGTCCGCCGCGTTCAGGGCGAGCAGGATAGTGTCGAACGGGAACCGGCGGAGCGCCTCCATCAGCACCTCGGGGTCGGCGTGGCCGGTCACGCCGAGGAACCGCACGATCCCCTGGTCGCGCGCCTGCGTGAGGGCCTCGATCGCGCCGCCGGGCCCGAAGATCTGCTCGACCTGATCCATCCGCGCCACGTTGTGGAGCTGCCAGAGGTCGAGGTGGTCGGTGTTGAGGAGCCGCAGGGACTCTTCGAGCAGCCGCAGGGAGCCGTCTCGGGTGCGGTCGTTGGTCTTGCTGGCGAGGAACGCCTGCGATCGGCGGCGGGCCATGACCTGGCCGATGTAGCGCTGGCTCCAGCGCTGCGGGCCGCCGTACGCGGCCGCGGTATCGAGGTAGTTCACGCCTAGGTCGAGAGCCCGCTCGACGATCGGCACGGCCACCGCCTCGTTGTTCGGCTGCTCGACCTCGGCCTGGCCCCCAAGGCTGAAGATCCCCACCCGGTATCCGGTGCGGCCGAGGTTGCGGGTCGGCATCGCGCCTGCCGTGACGGGGTTATGGGGGAACGGGCGCGTGGCGTGGGTGGATTGTGGCAGCGCGCTGGCGGCGAGGAAGCCCGTGGCGGCGGCGCCACCGAGTTTGAGGAAGTCACGACGGTCGAGTGTGCCGGGGTCCCCAGGTGCGTCGTGGGTCATCTGTACTTCCTGAGCCCATACGGGCCTGTAGTAACAGCAGTGGGGTGCCAGGGACCCGCCG
>CAZXXV010000278.1:0-6421 GCA_964644725.1 uncultured bacterium | reverse complement strand
CGGTGGACTGCGTCGCCGGTCTCGACCCAGAGGGGCTCTTGACCTGGCTCCTCCGATCCTTGGGAGTGGATGGTGGGCTGACCCCGATCCGTCTCGATCCCATCCGCGTCAGCCGGTTCCCGGGCCTTACCATCCAGGTGGATGCAAGCCTGCCGGCGTACATCGAACGGCTGTCCCGGCTCTTCCCGTCCGAGCGAAGCGGCATCGCAGCCTTCTTCCGGCTCGCGGAAGAGATCTATGCCGATATCGAGGCGATGATGGAGGCTGTCAAGGAGGGGAAGGAGAGCGCCGACATCTTGCCCGTCTCCCTGATGCGGTACCGCCATCTGACCTACGCGGATCTTCTCTCCACGGATATCCGGGACGCGCGGCTGGCGGCGATCCTCTCCGATCGGTGCCCATTCCTTGGCTCGTCGCCAGAGCGGGCATCGGCCATCCGCATGGTCTCGCTCGTGATGAGCTACTTCCGCTCCGGCGCCTTTCGGCCCGCCGGCGGGCACCAACGCCTCCCCGATCTTTTGACGGAGGGGATCCGGCGGATGGGCGGCGAAGTGCATCTCAGGCGGCCGGCGAAAACGATCCTCCTGGAAGGTGGTCGGTGCACCCGGGTCCTGACGGAGGATGGCGCGGAGTTTCCGGCGAAGCACGTGGTGTCCAACGCGGACTTCTTCGAGACCTTCGGTCGGTTGATCGGCGGAGACGTGGGGACGGCGATCCTCGCGGAGGCTGGCGATCGTTCCGTCTCGCCGTCCTTCTTTATCGCGTATGCGGGGATCAAGAGGGATGCCTCACCCGGCGCCGCTTCCAGCATCGGATCCTTTGCAAGCTTCGATCTCGCCGAACTGCTGGACCGCTACGTCCCGTTCTCGGACAGCGATGCGCTTGGCATTACGATCCCGACGGTCGAGGACCCCGGCCTCGCCCCTCCAGAACATGATGTGTTCATCGTCCACGAACTCATCCCTCACGGGTATGCTCGGGACTTGGAGCGGGAGAGAGATGCCTGTCTCGAAAAGGTGCTCGGGAAGGCGGAGCGGATTTTCCCGGGACTGACGAGACGGCTGGCATACTGCGAGGCAGCCACGCCGTCCACGCTGGAGCGGTACACCCGGAATCGGGGCGGCGCCGCGTACGGCTGGGATCAGATCCCCTACCTCTCGCGCGTGCGCCACGGCATCGGCAACCTGCATCTGGCGGGACACTGGGCGGAAACCGGCGGCGGCGTTCTGGCCGCAGCCTACTCCGGAATGCGGGTCGCCGCCCGGATCCTCAGGGCCACCGCGTGAACGGCAACGTGCCAGTCTGCGGAATCATCCCTGCTTATAACGCACGAGGGACGATTGCGGGAGTCGTCAGAGGGGTTCTCCGTCACCTCGAGACCGTGATCGTTGCGGACGATGGGTCCACCGACGGGACCGCGGAGGTGGCGAGAGAGGCCGGCGCCGAGGTCATCGTCCTCGGGGAAAACCGCGGGAAGGGCAGCGCCCTCCGCGCCCTGTTTTCCGAGGCCCGGAGGCGCGGGTTCTCCGCGGTCCTAGCCATAGATGCCGACGGGCAGCACGACGGAGATGACATCCCCTCGTTCCTCCAGGTCCACCGGGACCACCCCGAGGCCATCATCACCGGCTCGC
Organism: uncultured bacterium; assembly: GCA_964644725.1. Taxonomy (GTDB): domain Bacteria; phylum Methylomirabilota; class Methylomirabilia; order Methylomirabilales; family 2-02-FULL-66-22; genus 2-02-FULL-66-22. The sequence goes on along the minus strand of CAZXXV010000278.1, from coordinate 4,790 downwards.
GCATGGGGGACCCGGGCCAGATCCCGCGCCACCGACACAACTCGATGCTCGTGGCGCGGTTCTTCGTTTCCCTGGCCGCCAACCAGTTCATCGAGGATACCCAATGCGGGTTCCGCCTGTACCCCCTCTCGGTGATCGAGTCCATGGCGCTGCTGAAGGAGCGGTACGTGACGGAGACGGAGATCCTGATGAAGGCCGGCGACTCGGGGAGGGAGGTCCGGTTTCTCCCCATCAGAGCCCATTATCCGCCTGGACAGACGACCCACTTTCGGTCAGTCTCGGATGTCGCCGCCATCTCAGTCTATGTGATCTCCTATCTGATGGTGAAGTGGGGGATCGAAGGGCTGAGACCGGGGGTCGTCAACACCTACAGGGGGCCGGGCACGGGCCGAGACATGTTCTTTCTCTCCCCGCGGTGGGATCGGGCCTTCGAGGTAGTGATGCTTCTCGCGGCCCTCCCGCTGACCATGCTGTACGGCGCATGGTACTATGTCGCGCGCTGGTTCTCCGTTCCCGCCTTGCACAGCCTCACCACAGGCGGCATTCCCGTGGGAAGGCTGCTGGTCTCCGTCATGCTCCTTCCGGTCCTCCTCGCGCTCTCCAGTGTCGATCTGATAGGCAACCGCCTGCGGATCCATCCGGACCTCACAACAGGCTTCGTGCGTCGGCACTATCTGAACCCCTGGCACCGGGGGTGACGGTGCGGCATATCGTTTGAAGGCCTCCTGCCTGCGCCGCCACCCGGAAATGCCGAGCCGACCGAAAAGTGATTCGCCTTGACAAGGGAGAGGACCTTGCCTAGTTTGGGTAAGATCGGTGTCCCGGTCGATCGAACCCCAGGGGGGTGCCCAGTAGGGGGTAGCCTTGGCCAGAGAGTGGCCGGCGCTCCTGGCCGAGGTTGGCATAGCGACATGCACTGGAGCGTGCCCTATTAACAACCTGGAGGACGAAGATGCAATGCTTTCTGATTCCCGCCGCTGTTTTCTCTCAGCTCCGCCCGATGAAATGCATGCGGTACGACCGGTTCGATGGAGGGACGCGGTTCAGGCGATCCATCCTGCTATTCCTGCTGATTTCCCTGATTCCCATGTTTGGTTGCTCCGTCACCATACCGATGGCCAGGCCGACTCCGTCCAATTTCCAGTACAGCATCCGAAAAGAGGTGCCGGTAACGATTGTCGTCAAGGATTCAAGGCCCGATTCGGAGAGGAATCTGGCGAAGGGAAGGTTGACGGTCCATATTACCGGCGTTGGGGAAGGCCTGACGTTCTTAGGCGAGGAAGTCGCCAAGGAATTGAAGGCCAAAGGCATCAACGCGGCAGCCAGTGCGTCTGATGCGGCCGGCCCGGATTCGCTCGTGCTCGACGTCGATCGTTTCTATATCCGGCACCACCGGGCGACGGGGTATTCCCCTTGGGTGACGTTTACGAACTTTCGGGCAAAGGCCGTTTTCAGGGAACGCAGCGGAGCGTGACGGCCTACTTTCACGCTGGGAAGGTCCCCATATGGGGCATGTCGGAAATCGTTCAACCCACCTACAACTACCCGATGAGCGTCGTCATCAAGGAAATCGCGACGAAACTGAATGGGCTGTATTTCCACAGCAGTCCTCCGGGCGATCTCGTCCGGCGGAAGATCGACGAGATCAAGAAGGAGCCGAACCTCGACACAATCATGGACCTGGCTTTCCTGGGCTCCGCCGACGCCCTACCGGCCCTGGAGTCATTGGTCAAGACCAGTACGAGCGGCAACGTCGTGACATACGCGCTGGATGCGATCGGGATCATCGGGGATCCCAAGAGCTTCCCCTTTCTCCGCGATTTCCATGAAGCTTCCCGAAGCAAGGGGCTGCTCTTTTCTCTGAAGGCGATCGGCGATCTGGGGACGCCAGAAGCTCTGGCCTTCGTGCGAGCCGAGCAGACGGATGGGAACGCGAACCTGAAGGAGATCGTGGACCTCTATACCTATTGACGCGTCCTTTGGTATCGTGGCCATTTGGCGCTTCCACGGCCACCTTTCGCATTGAGGGTTATCCCGCGTGGTGGGCCCCGCTGGAACCTGTACACTAGGGAATCGGCGGCGAGTTAAGAAGGTATCGAACGCCTCAGAATAGGGGGGTGAACGAGCGCTTCATCATGCGAAAAAGGAAGCATCGGCAGCATCTTGGGGAAAGGCCAGTGCGCCGAACGCGTTCCGTTGAGAGGAGAGTGCTTGAAGTACCGCATGAGCGATTCTGGCCCAGCCATCGAGGATCAAACACTGGCGGGGCAGACGAGCGACGGACAAGCGGAGGGATGAGCGAACGATGATATCCAGACACTGGAAGGGAATAACCAAGCCGGGGCAGGCCGAAGGCTACATCAGCCACCTTAAGAACGATACGTTTCCCAAGCTCTCAACCATCCCAGGTTTTGTCCGGGCATCCATCCTGAAACGCGACGTCGGTGAAGGCATCGAGTTTCAGATCGTCACGTTGTGGGAATCGTTGACGGCGATCCAAGCCTTTGCAGGCCAGAACGCTGAGGTGGCTGTCGTTCCGCCAGTCATCCAAGCCATGATGGCGGACTATGATCGGCATGTAGTGCACTACGAGGTGGCCGAGACCTACGCGCCGCGATGACTCTGCACCAGAAAACGGTACCGGGCATCCCTTGCGACGAAACCACCACCTGAGTCGTGACCTGCCATCGCTCCTCCCTACTTCGCTTCCTCGATCATCTTGATCGTGTGCTGCTCTACCTCCTCGGCGACGGACTTCAGGGCCTCGGCGCCTGGGAAGATGGCCAGCAAAGCCGTCGGCTTCACCATGCCGATCTTGGTCTTGCCGCCCTCCTGGTAGACCGAGATGCGACAGGGGAGAGCCAGGTTCACCGTCATGTTCGCGCTGAGGACCCGGGTGGCTTGCTGGGGGTTGCAGACTTCCAGGATCCTGCACGCATTGGGGAAATCAATCCCCTTTTCCTTTAAGGTCTGCTGCAGGTTGTGGACGTGGAGGACGCCGAACTTGTTCCGCTTCACAGCCTCTTCGAGGTCGCGGGCCGCGGTATCGACATCCTTCTTGGTCTCGACGATGTACAGCATGGATCGTTCCTCCCCTTGATGCCCGTCCGGGCAATAGCGTTGTGCGGATCACGCTAGCGGCTTTCCCTTCGATCTGTAGTCCCCACCTTTTTTGGTCCTGATGCGGGAAAAAAGATTCAGGGAGAATGGGGGCCTGCGGGTCTTTCCTTCGCGCCGTCAATGCGGCCCCGCGTCGGGACCCATTGTAGCATGGATCAGGCGGCGGGGGCTCCCACGGGGAGAACACAGGCGCAGCGGCGTCATCGGCCTCTTCACGACTCCGGCGCCCCCGGGATCGCCGGGGCGGGGGTGCCACGGTGGAACAGGCGGGCGAGCCAGGCCTTCGGGGCGAAGCGGACCACCAAGTCGTCGAAGAGGGAGTAGGCCACGGGCGTTGCCAGGAGTGTCAGCAGGAGGGCCAGGGTCTGCCCGCCCGCGATGATGGACCCGATGGCTCGGTTGTCACCTGAGCCTGGGCCGCTGCTGATGAGCAGCGGCAGCATGCCCGCGACGAAGGCCAGGGTGGTCATGAGGATGGGGCGGAGGCGGTCGCGGTTGGCCTGGATGATGGCCTCGGCTCGGGGCATTCCTTGTGCCCGCAGTCCGATCGTGTGGTCGATCTGCAGAATGGAGTTCTTCGACACGATCCCGAAGAGCACCAACAGCCCCAGGGCCGAGAAGATGTTGAGCGACTGCCGGAGCATCAGGATGGAGAGCAATGCAAAGGGCACGGTGAGCGGCAGCGCCAGCAGGATCGTGACGGGGTGAAGCCACGACTCGAACTGGGCAGCCAAGATGAGGTACATGAAGATGATGGAAAGGAGGAAGGCTAGGCCGAAGTTCAGGGCGGCAGTGCCCATCTCCTTCGACGTTCCGGTCGTCCCGGCACGGTAGGCGGGATCCAGGTTCATGGCTTTGACCTCCTTCCAGAGGGCATCCAGCGCCGATTGCTGGTCGAAGCCGGTCTTCATGTTGGCGGCAATGGTCACCTGGCGGCGCCTGCCGAGTCGGTCGATCTGGGAGGGGCCTTCGGTCTCCCGGAAGTGGGCCACGTTGTCCATGCTGACGGCACCCAATTTCGTGGAGGGGACGGCCATCTGGCTGATTCCCTCCGCATCGGTCCGCACCTGCCGAATGGATCGGGCGTGAACCTCGTACTGTTCCCCACCCTCGTTGTAGGTCGAGATCTTCCGACCACCCACCATCACCCGCAGGGTCTCGGCGACGTCCGCCACCTGCACGCCTAATTCGGCAGCCTTCTTGCGGTCAAGGTTCACCGACATCTCCGGCTTCCCCAAGATGAGGCTGGTGTCCATGTCCACCACGCCGGGCACCTTGCTGAGCGCCGTGGTCAAGCGCCGGGAGTACTCACCTAGCTTCTGGAGATCGGGGCCACTGATGTAGAACGAGATCTCCTTATTGGAGATCCCACCCCCCGAGATCTCCGCTACTTTGTCGACGCTGGGGCGCAGGTGCTCGGCCGCGAATTTCGGCAGGACGTCCCTCCGGACCTGATCCATAATAGTGTACTGGGAGAACGTGCGCTTCCGGACGTCGATCAGCTTGACGAAAACCTTCCCCAGGTTGGCCGTCCGGCGGTCGTCGTCGCCGACCAGGACTACAGTGTAGGCGACGCCGGGCAGGCGCTTCACCTCCCGCCCGATCCGGGTCGCAATCAGCTCGGTCTGCTCCAGCGTGATCCCCTCCGGGGCGCGGACTGTCACCTCAAA
>CAZXXV010000277.1:0-6449 GCA_964644725.1 uncultured bacterium | reverse complement strand
GGGCCGGGCCAGCCCGCCATCGGCTTCGCCGCCTCGGAGCGGCAGGCGATCGACGCGGCGCTGGAAAGCCTGGCCGCTGAGGATCCGCAGTTCTGGCCCCGCCTGGATCGGGCCTGGAACGCACGCGGGGGAAGTCACACCGACGGCGGCGCCTTCGCCTTCACCGTCACGCGCAACGAGCGGGGCGAGGGCTGCCTTATCTGCACCGACAAGTTCGGTCGCCCGGTCGAGGTTGGCGAGCGTGCCCATCCCTACCGCCACGCCACCTCCCGTGCCTTCCCGGCGGAGGGCGCCCGGGAGTCGTGGAGAGAGCGGACACCTCCGCCGCCCATCGAGGGCAGCCCTCAGGAGGTGCTTTCCCGGGTTGTGGAACAACTTCCTTCCTGGACCTACGACCAGGTCCTGGCGTTCCGAGGTGAACTCACCGGTCGGCTCGGGGAGGACGCCGGGCGCCGCCACGCGCTGGAGACGCTCACGCTCTTGATAGACCGCCGCTATCCGACGGGAGGCCTGCGTCGCAGCTGCCTGCTCTCGCTGTTCGACGAGGGGTTGTTCGAGATCTTCGACGCCATCCGGATGGCGCCCTCGGCGGGGTTCGCCTTCCACGCCCACGGGCGCACCATGCCAGAACCCTGTGACGCTGCGCAGACGTTGGTCCTGGACGCCTCCGAGTTTGCGCCGGACGGGCCAGCCTCCTTGGCCAGGGAGATCGTCCGCCTGGTCCACGGCGGATTCCGACGTCTGGTGGTCGCACGGGCCCGGGGGCATCGCTTTATCGCCGCCGGTCTCGGCCCCGGCACCGCGGGGGTGCGGATCGACGTGTATGGATCTTCGGGCGACTATCTGGCCTCGGGAATTGACGGAGCCGAAATTGTGATGCACGGCACGGCGCAGGATCAACTGGCGCAGATCATGAAAGCGGGGAAGCTGGTCGTCCACGGCGACGTGGGCCAGACCTTCATGTATGCCGCCAAAGGCGGGGAGGCGTTCGTCCTGGGGAATGCCGCGGGCCGGCCCTTGATCAATGCGGTGGGCCGCCCGCGGGTGGTGATCAACGGCACCTGCCTGGATTACCTGGCCGAGAGCTTCATGGCTGGCGACCCGCTCAACGGAGGTGGGTTCGTGATCCTGAATGGAGTGGCATTCGGCCCCGACGGCCGTCTGACGGACCTCGACTTCCCATACCCGGGAGGCAACCTCTTCTCCCTTGCCTCAGGAGGCGCCGTCTTCATCAGGGATCCTCAAGGGAAAGTCGGCGAGGACCAACTCAACGGTGGCCAGTTCGGGACCTTCGAGACTCCCCACTGGGAACTGATCCGGCCGGTGCTCGATGAGAACGAGCGTCTGTTCGGCGTCCCGGTCTCGCGGCTTCTGGAAGTAAACGGGGAGGTACGCTCGCCGGAGAAGGTTTACCGCGTCGTCATCCCCGCCCGCCACCGTGCACTGCAGGCCGAGGAAGCCTGGGTTACGCACTGAGGGTAAAACACCCCCGCCTCCGCTCCAGATCCTTCCGAGAGCAGCTGTCCTTCCTCACCCCACAACGCGACTACACGCATCTCTTCGCGATAACCTGCCGGACTACCCATGCCGGCTTTGCCCCTGGACCGAGTAACTCCTCAGTCCGAGGGGCACCCGAGACAGGATTCCATCAATTCTTGACACCATCCATGGACCAGTATATGAAGCAGCTAGAAGCCTCTGGAGGATATCGGTTTGGAGCGGTGGATCTGAAGGCGACGCGGGGCCCGAAACGAGGAGAGGGTTCATGAGATTCACCTATGACCCCCGCTACAATGTCGCGTACATTCGCTTTCGGGAGAAACAGTCGAGGTAGAAGCGATTCGGATCACTGATGAGTTAGTCGTGGACGTAGCCCGCGATGGAACAGTTTCCGGTATCGAATTGCTCAACGCGAATGAACAACTCCAGCGTGAGGATGCGAGCACACTTCTGGTGATCAACGAAGCAACAGGCGAGCAGACGAAGCTGCCTCTCTCTTTCGCCGGATGAACCCAGGAGTATGAAAAGTGTACTACGTCCCTCAGGCTACAACGGCCAATATAGTATAATGCCTCGACTCTATGTCCCATCAGCGCGGGGGGTCGCGATGACGCGTGAGTGTCCCGTCTGCCATTCCGCGATGTCCCTGAAGCGGATCCGACACGTTCAGACATGGGAGGATCGCGTAGTAGTTTTCGAGAACGTGCCCGCCGAGGTGTGCAGTCGGTGTGGTGAGATCCTGTTTTCCGGCCCTGTGGTTGATCGCCTTAATCAGGGCCTTTGGTCCATGAGCCCGGCCACGCGGACGATGGAAGTGCCAGTCTACGACCTCTCAGCCGCCTGAATAGCGCCGGGTATCCGCCGGCAGCCGGTCCGGGTGAGGTCCTGGGGAGGTGGAATCACGCGCAAAGCTTTAGGCCGTTACGTTGGAGTTGACCCCACTGTCTGTCACGGCCAGCCGACTTTTCGAGGCACCCGCATTCTGGTTACGGATGTGCTGGAGCAGGTCGCGAGCGGCATGGCCTGGGAAGCCATCATTGAAGAATGGCGTGGTGCCCTGACCAAAGAAGCGATCGCAGAGGCCGTTCGCTTGGCGCGCGAGGCACTGTTCACTCATGGGGACGTACTGGCATCAAAGTCGGCCGCCGGATAAACATCCCGGATGAGAACATTCCGGAAAGCCAACGCCAGCTTTTGCGAAGTTGGCGAATCCGGGTTCATCAGATTGGCCATGGGGTGGGTCGGCGGGGGATGAAAGATGAGAGAATCATTCCATTCCTCCACCACTTGAAGCGCCCAACGTTCTTCACCCGTGACTCAGGTTTCTACCATCGCCACCTTTGCCAGGCAAACTACCGCCCTGTGTGCCTCGTGGTGAGTCAGTACGAGGCTGCAAGCTTCATTCGGCGTTTCTTGCGGCATGCTGAGTTCAATGCATGGACAAACCGGAAGGGCAAAGTGATTCGAGTGGGCCATACGGGGATACGCCTGTGGCGACTCCATGGGGAGGAAGAAGAACGGTTGAGGTGGCTTACCTGATGCCCTTGACTTCTGCCGGAATGGGGAACCGATCGGGATTGAAATCACGGCGCTGAGAAAGCTTGCCCTGACGGTGTTCAACCGCGTGTTTCGTGAACCTGGCCTGCCACCTCTCAAGAGGTCAGATCTTGCGCCCCTCTTGGCGGCATAAGGCGGTCGGGAGCCGGTGTCCGGAAGGAGTGGCCGGAATACTCGGGTAGACGGCTGGTCCTCCTGAGCACTCTGCCTATTCCAGATCACCCAAAGAGAGCAAGATCAATGACCCGCAGAAACTCCTCCTGAGGAATCTCGGTCAGTGCTGAAACGGGCCTGTATGGCCCAATGTGAGGTCGAGAGCGAACTGGTATGATGCCGGCCATCCGGCAGCGGGTGAGGTTCAATGCGTCGCCCGCCCGCCTGTTCAACATGTACATGGACTCCAGGCAACATTCTGCCGCGACGCACGCCAAAGCGGTGGTGAGCAGGAAGGTGGGGGGCAAGTTCTCGGCCTTTGGGGGGACGATCACCGGGAAGATGCTGCTGATCGTTCCGAATCGCATGATCGTTCAGTCCTGGCGGGCCAAGCACTGGAAGAAAACCGATCTGGATTCCATCCTGGTGCTGGCCTTCAGCAAGACCAGGCGGGGAACGCAGATCGGCCTGGTGCACGTCAACGTGCCGGAGTGCGATCACGACGGCGTCAGCAACGGCTGGGGAAAGTATTACTGGAAACCGTGGAGAACCTATCTGGAGCAAGGAGCGGGGAAGGCCGGTGCCAGGTGAAGGGCAATCCTCGTGATATCGGGAAGATGAAGGCGCGAAGGATTTGGCTGGGGCCTTCGCGCTGAGGGATTTGGTTTGACCTCTCCGGTGTCCTCGGTGATTGAGGGCCAGCTAGCCGATGCCCTGGACGCTGCGGTGGGTGGCAGGCCGATGACCCGCGAGACGGCGATCGCCCTCCTCGATCCCGGGGCGCCTCTTGAGCCGCTGCTTGCGGCTGCGGCGGGCCTGCGGAACCGAGGGAAGGGAAAAACCATCACCTATTCCCGCAAGGTCTTCCTGCCCCTGACGAACCTCTGCCGGGACCGCTGTGGCTACTGCACGTTCCGGCGGAATCCGGGGGATCCCGATGGCTGGTTCATGATGCCGGAGCAGGTTTTGGAGGTGGTCGAGGAGGGTGCCCGACTCGGTTGCACCGAGGCGCTCTTCAGCCTGGGGGACGCGCCCGAGGCCGTGTTTCCCGAGGCGCGGGCAATCCTGCAAGGGTTAGGCTACCGGCGGACACTGGAGTACCTCGGCGCCGCCTGCAGGCTAGTCCTCACGCGCTCTCCGCTCCTTCCCCACGCCAATCCGGGCCTGATGGGCGAGCCAGACCTCCGTGCCCTGAAGCCCGTGAGCGCGAGCATGGGCCTCATGCTGGAATCGGCCAGTCCCCGGCTGCTGCAGGCTGGGGGGCCGCACCACGGAGCCGTGACTAAGCATCCGCGGGCGCGCCTCCGCGTCATGGAACTGGCCGGGCGCTTGAGGATTCCATTCACGACCGGCATCCTCGTCGGCATCGGCGAGACAGGCGAAGAGCGGGTGGATTCTCTGCTGGCCATCCGCGCCCTGCACGAACGGTTCGGCCACATCCAGGAGGTCATCATCCAGAACTTCCGGGTGAAGCCGACCATCCCCATGGGCGACCAGCCGGAGCCGACGCTGGAGGAGATGCTGCGGACCGTCGCCGTGGCCCGGCTGATCCTGGGCCCGTCGATGAATGTTCAGGCTCCGCCCAACCTGACGCAGGACTACGGTCGCCTGCTGGATGCGGGGATCAACGATTGGGGTGGGATCTCGTCCCTCACCCGAGACTTCATCAATCCGGAGGCTCCCTGGCCGCACATGGAGGCCCTCCGGGCAGTCACGGGAGCCAGAGGATTCGTCCTTCGGCAGCGGTTACCGGTGTATCCTGAGTACATCGTGGGGCGCGACGAGTACCTGCCTCCCCAACTGGCCGAGCGGATCCGGGCGTCCGTGGACAGTGAGGGCCTGGTTCCCGAGGACGGAAATGCAAAACCGACGACTGACAACCCGCCTTTGGCGAGGCTCGCCTCTGGCGGCTGACAACCGGACAATTGTCAGTTGTCGGTTGTCCGTTTTCCATTGAAGGGAATGTGCATGGAGACGACCGTCTCGTCGTGTGATACAGATACTGCACTTCGGAGCGTTTCCCCCGCCATCGCGCGCATCCTGGATCGGGCGCTGGAGGGGCGAGAGCTCACCCACGCCGAGGGGCTGACCCTGGCAGAGATGGGAGCCGACTCGGTGGACGTGCTGGCCGCAGTTGCGGACGAGGTGCGGCGCCGTCGCGTGGGGGATATCGTCACCTACGTGGTGAACCGGAACATCAATTTCACCAACATTTGCATCATCGGCTGCAAGTTCTGCGCGTTTAGCACGGGCCCGAATGCTGCCGACGCCTACGACCTGTCCTTCGAAGAGATCGCGAAGCGGGCGCTCGAGGCCTGGGAGCGCGGCGCCACGGAGGTCTGCGTGCAGGGAGGGCTTCCCCGCGAGCTGGAGGGCTCTCATTACCGGGACATCCTGCGGGCGATCAAGCGGGTCACGCCCGAGATGCACATCCACGCCTTCTCCCCCATGGAGGTGGTGTACGGCGCGGAGAAGACGGGGATGTCGCTCGCCGACTATCTGGCCATGCTGAAGGCCGAAGGCCTGGGAAGCCTGCCGGGCACGGCGGCCGAGATCCTGGACGATAGCGTTCGGCAGCTCCTGTCACGGAAGAAGGTGACGGTGCCGCAGTGGGTGGACGTCATCACCACAGCCCACCGCCTGGGCATCCCGACCACCTCGACCATGATGTACGGCCATGTGGAACAGCCGGTGCACTGGATCAATCAGCTCTGCCTCCTGCGGGACATCCAGAAGGGGACGGGTGGCTTCACGGAATTCGTGCCGCTCGGCTTTGTTCACTCCAACACGCACCTCTTCCAGGAGGGGAGGTCCCGGTCCGGCCCGACGGCGGAAGAGCATCTGAAGGTCCACGCCCTGGCCCGGCTGATGCTCCAGGGCGTCATCGACAACATCCAGGTCTCGTGGGTGAAACTGGGGCGCGAGCTGTCGCAGCGGTGCCTGCAGGCGGGGGCCAACGACTACAGCGGCACCTTGATGGAAGAGAACATCTCGCGGCTGGCCGGGGCCACAGAAGGGGAGTACCTGCCGCCCGAGGAGTTCCACCAGCGGATCCGGGAGCTGGGCCGAATCCCGGCCGAGCGCAACACGACGTACACGTTGCTCAAGGTCTTCCCCCGGGACTACCAATGACGAATGACCAGATCCCCCTTACCCTCCCCTCTCCCCCCGCACCCAGAGGGTACCCGGGAGAGGGACGGGGTGAGGGGCGAACGCATTGGTTATTACCTGAATTTTGC
>CAZXXV010000276.1:0-6470 GCA_964644725.1 uncultured bacterium | reverse complement strand
GAACTGGAACGGATGGTACGCGCTGCCGCCGCGGAGATCTCCCGCGCGCTGGGAGCTCCGACGGCCTGGAGACCACTCTCTCCACGGATGTTCCCGCGCCCGGTCACAAGAGGAATCAGGATGAGGGAGGCGGGAAAACCTCCAGGACAAGCGCAGGGAACAGCGATGATTGATTCGCCGAATGTCGCTTTGAACAGGAGGCAACGATGAGCGCAGCGGAAGGTGTTGAAAAGGCCGGAAAGCCGACGAAGCCGGCAGGCAGGGTGCGTTCTGAGCCCCGCGGGGGCCAGGAGATCTCCTGGGACCTCCTCCTTCGGGGGGCGCACAAGTTCCTGGAACGAGTTTCCCTCAAGCGGGGCGAGTCGCTGTTGCTCATCACCGAGCCTCCCTCGGACCGGCGGCTGGCCGACGGTCTCTTCGAGGCGGCCTGGCAGCTCGGTGCGCGTCCCATCACCGCGATGATCCCGTACCGCGGCGAGCACAACGTGGATCCTCCCAAGACGCTGGCAGCAACCATGAAGGCTGCGGACGCCGCCATCACCCTCATCCCCTACGAGAGCGCGGACTTCTACACCCGCCCCTTCCTGGAGATGCTCCAGGGGGGGACCCGCATGCTGGGGTTCCTGAGCGGGACCGTGGAGAAGCTAGTCCGATACATCTACGAGCACGACTTCACGGTCACCGACCGCATCTGCGAGGTCCTGGAATCGGTGATGTCCCGGGCCAGAGAGATCCGCATTACCTGCCCCCGGGGGACGGAGCTTTCGGCCACCATCGGGGGTCGCCCCGTCCAGTTGAACCCCGGCAAGGTGTCCAATCCGGGGGACGAGGGGTACCTTCCCCCCGGGGTGGTTGGTCAGGCTCCCCTGGAAGAGAGCTGGAACGGCGTTGTCGTCTTCGATGCCTTTGCCTACCCGGTTGGGCTCTTGCGCGAGCCGATCCGGGTCGAGATCCGGGAGGGCCGCATCCAGCAGATCTCGGGCGGACGACAGGCAGACCAATGGCGCGAATGGTTCGTGAGCCGGAATGATCCCAACATCTACTGGGTGGCCCACTACGGGTTCGGCATCAACCCGACCTTCCGGAAGCTCACGGGACTCAAATTCCTCGACGAGCGGATGTACGGGCTCTTCGATGTCGGCTTCGGCACCAACGATCTTCCCTGCTTCATGGGCAAGATACGCGCCAACGGCCATACGGACGGCCTCCTGACCAAGGCCTCGGTGTTCTTCGACGGGACCAGCGTGTTCCGGGAAGGCACCTTTGTCCTTCCCGAGATCGAGGCCGTGATCCGGCCGGGGGTCGGGTCTCGATGAACACCCGGGAGGAGTCGAGCATCATCCTTACCGGGGCGACCGGAAGGGTCGGAGCGTACGCTGCCCTCTTCCTTGCCCGCCTCGGGGTGACCGACGTCCTCTATTTGGGTTCCCGGGAGCAGGGAAAGCTCGGCACCGTCCTGCACAACGCGCGGGTATGCGCCCTGCTCCGCGAATCCAAGACGCGGGTGGAACCGCTCTCCCTCAACCTCCTGGACCCCGAACGAACCGCGGAGGCGCTTCGCCGCCTGCGACCAACCCTCATCATCAACAGCGCCGCCCTCCTCTCCCTCTACCCGTTCTTCCCGGCATTGCGGAAACGACAGGCTCGGCTGGGGGTGGTGGCCGGCTTCGGCCACACGCTGCCCAAAGATCTCGCCATCCTCTGGCCCCTCATGCGAGCCGTCCGAGAGGGTTCCCCTGGCACCCTGGTGGTGAACCTGGCCGCTCCCGATACGGCCCACGCCATGCTGGACAGGTTGGGCCTTTCCCCAACGGTGGGCGCTGGCACCATTGATTCCACAGCCCAGGGAATCAGGCTGGGGGCTGCGAAGACCCTCCAGGTTGATCCGCGACAGGTCGAGGTTCGCTTGGTGTGTCACCACGCCATCCGCCGCCTCCCGGTCGGGTCCGTCCCGTTCTTCCTGCGGGTGTACGTCGAAGGGAAAGAGGTTAGCGCATCCCTGGATCCGGAGGGGCTGATAGGCGAGGCGGTGGACGTGACCGGCGTGGAGACCATGACCACACCGGTCCAGTCGAATGCGGCCATCACTGCTGCGTCCGCCGTGGAGGCAGGGCAGGTGATTCTTCTTGATACCCGACAGATCCGCCACGGGGCGGGCGCCCTGGGCTGGCCCGGCGGCACGCCGGTTCGACTCGGACGCGCGGGAGCAGAAGTTGTCCTGCCCGACGGCCTTTCCCCCGAGAAGGCGAGGGAGATCAACCAGCAGGGAGTCCGCGCGACCGGCGTGGAGGCCATCCTGCCGGACGGGAGTATCATTTTCACCGAGCGGGAGCAGTTCTGGCTTCAGGAAGGGCTTGGGCTTTCGTGGAAGGGGATGCGCCTCCAAGACGCCTTGCCGATGTCGGCCGAGTTGGAGGCGGCCTACCGGCGGATGCATTCTGAAGAGAGGGGTTGACCTCAATGGCAGCACTCAAGGGAGGCTACGCGGTATACGGCCAAGAGGTGGGGATCATCATGTTCGACTGTGCCTTTCCCCGCCCTCCGGGAGACATCGGGAATGCCCGTTCGTTTCCCTTCCCCGTCCGCTACGAGGTCCTCGAGGGGGTCCCGGCCGCCCACCTCACCCGGCAAGAGGAGCCGGCCGCGGTCGCGGCGCTCATCGACGCCGCCCAGCGCCTGGAGCGATCGGGAGTCAAGATCATTCTGACGTCTTGCGGGCTGTTCCTGCTGTACCAGGCGCGGCTGGCGGCCGCGGTCGAGGTGCCTGTCGCCACCTCGAGTGTTCTGCTCCTGCCGTTCCTTTCAGCCCTTCTGCCCCCCGGACGCAAGGTCGGGGTGTTGACCGCGGACGCCAGCTCTCTGTCTCCGGTATTGGCAAAGGCGGGTTGGAACGACCCGGCACAGGTAGCCATCGAGGGGATGGAAGAATGCCCGGTCTTCCGCCGGACGATCCTTGAGGCAGCCCCTCCATTCGAGCTGGACCGTCCGGCCCTCCAGGACGAGGTGATCCGGGTGGTGGGGGAACTCGTGAAAAAGGAGCCCAAGGTCGGCGTCCTCCTGCTGGAGTGCACCAACCTGTCTCCCTACAGCCGGGCTTTGCGCGAGACCTTCGGGCTCCCGGTGTTTGATGTGATTGATCTCGCTTGCCTCCTCCAGAGAGCGGTCTGTGGTTAGGGATTCCTCAACAGACAGGAGGTGTGTTGTGTCCAGACAGGTTGCGTTGCGTGCACTCGCCCTTCTCCTCTTCGCCAGCCTGACGACATGGGCAGCCATCGGATCGGCTGCCGAGCCCCCCAAGCTGGTGTTCGCCGCCGGGCCGGCCGGGGGCGCGTGGTATGGCCTGGCCGGCAGCGTGGCCGAGCTCCTCAAATCCAAGATCCCCGGAGCCCTGGTGACGGTCACCCCGGGTGGCGGCGTGGGCAACGTCCAGCTTGTGGAGACCGGGAAGGCCCAGCTCGGCCTCAGCATCTCCCACCTGTACAAGTCCGGCCAAGACGGGACCGACCCATACACCACCAGCCAGAAGCATGTCCGGGCCGTGCTGGAAGTGGGCACCAGCGACATGGCCATTTTCCTTGTGAAGAAGACTGTCCCCATCGAACGGATCGCAGAGCTCAAAGAGAAGAAGTTTTCTCTCCGCCTGACCACCACCTCCAAAGCCAGCACTCCGGCCCTTGGAGGGGAGCGGCTCCTGAAAGAGTATGGGATTTCCTTCGATGACCTGAAGTCCTGGGGCGGGAGCGTCACCTTCACCACGTACTCTGACGCGGCCTCGCTGATCGCCGACGGACACGCGGACGCCATCATCGCCACCACGGTCCCCGCTATCGACGAGTTGACCCGGACTGTGGAAATGAAATGGCTCGCTCCGGAGGAGAAGGTTGTGGAGTCCATGGTCGCCAAGTACGGGTATGCCAAGAACTTCGTCGAGGGGGGCAAGTACCGCTGGGCCCCGAAGGCGGGGTGGACCGTCGGCGAGCCCAACATCATCATCGCCCGGGAGGACGTGGCCGAGGACGTCATCTTCACCCTCACCAAGGCGATCTGCGAGAAGCCGGATGTCATCCGAAACTGGGGGGCCCACCACGTCACGTTCGAGCCAAAAACCGCCTGGAAGAACGTGGGCGGCCCACTCCATCCGGGCGCCGAACGGTACTTCAAGAGTGTCGGCCTCCTGAAGTAGGCCGGGCACACGAGGCCGATTCTCCCGGCAGGTGGGGCTTGCATCTCCCGGGCGTCACTCGCGAATCGAGCCGGAAGGGCGGAGCACACTGCCATTTCCCTCCGACGCCGACTGACGAGGGGAGTGTCCCGCAGGAGAGGAGAGCGCGGCGGTGCGAGAATTCCTCAGGCGCGTGATTGGGCCCCGGAAGGCCCGGGGTGGCGCAGGTCCCGAGGACCCCCGCTCCGCCCCTGTTCCGCCGGATCCTGAAGAAGGAGGATGGGAAACCCGCGACAACCTGGTCATCACGATCCTGGCCGTTGCCTTTGCGGGATTCCATTTGTACACGGGCATCTTCGGGGTCCTCGTCCCCTCGCTGCAGAGAACGATCCACCTGGCATTCTCCGTGGTGCTCGCCTTCCTGATGTATCCCCCGTTTCGACGAGCAAAGCGTGGCCCGGCGGCCCTCATGGATGGCCTGCTGGCGGCCGGTGCCCTCGTGTCCTTCGGGTACTACGTCTGGCAGGAAAAGGTCATTTCCGAGTGGATCACCTTCGTCACCCCCTTCGGGACCCTCGACTACGTGGTGTCCCTGCTCGCCACCGTCCTCCTGCTGGAGGTCACGCGCCGAAGCACCGGCTTTCCCCTGGCCGTAGTCGGGGCTTTGTTCCTTCTCTACGGGAAAATCGGCCCATGGCTGCCGGGGGCGCTGAAGCACACCGGGTTCTCCTGGCAGGAGATCATGGAGAGCCTGTACTTCGGCCTGAACGGCGTGTTCGGCATCCCGATCGGCGTCTCCGCCACGTACATCGTGGTCTTCATCATCTTTGGCAGCTTTTTCGAGAAGGCCGGCGGGGGCCGGGCCATCATGGACTTCGGCAAGTACGTGGCCGGCCAGTTTCGTGGCGGCCCGGCCAAGATTGCGGTGGTCACCAGCGCGCTCTTCGGGACCTTCTCCGGGAGCGCGGTGGCCAATGTCTATGGCACCGGCACGTTCACGATTCCCATGATGAAGCGCCTGGGCTACCGGCCGAGCTTCGCGGGGGCAGTCGAGGCCGCGGCCAGCACGGGAGGGCAGATTATGCCCCCGGTCATGGGGGCGGCCGCCTTTGTGATGGCGGAATTCATCGGGGTCCCCTATGCCCGCATCATGGCCGCGGCGGCCATCCCCGCCATCCTTTACTATCTGGCCATCTTCGTAGTCGTGGACCTGGAGGCCGCACGGATCGGCCTCAAAGGCCTCCCTCGGGAAGAGCTGCCTCGACCGCGAGACCTGATCTGCCAGATCCACCTGATGCTCCCGCTGATCGTGCTGGTGTGGGCATTGGTCTCCGGGTATAGTCCTATGCGAGCGGGCGTCCTGGCGATCCTGGCCACCCTCGCGGTGAGCTATGTGCGGAAGCAGGATCGCATGACCCCCCGGCACCTGCTGGAGGCCATGGCGGCCTCGGGGAGGCGGACGGTGATGATGGGAGTGGCCACCGCGGTCTCCGGGGTCATCATCGGGATCGTCACCCTGACCGGGGTGGGCCTCAACTTCGTGGGGCTGGTCCTGAGCCTCTCGGCAGGAATCCCCCTGGTGAGCCTCGTGCTGGTCATGATTGCCACGATTATCCTGGGCATGGGGGTCCCCACCACGGTTGCCTACATCATCGTGGCCGCGGTCGTCATCCCCGCACTCAAGTCCCTGGGCTTCGATACCTTACCCGCTCACATGTTTGCATTTTACTTTGCCGTCATCTCCATGATCACCCCCCCGGTGGCGCCCGCCGCCCTGGCAGCCGCGCAAGTTGCGGGGGCGGAGTTCTTCCAGACCGGATTCACGGCCTGTCGGCTGGGGGTCATCGCGTTCGTCGTCCCCTTCATGTTCATCTATTCGCCGGAGCTCCTGTTGATCGGCAGTCCCCCGGCAGTGATCCTGGCCGCCTTCACCGCCTGTTTCGGGGTGATTGCACTGAGCCTCGGGATATTCGGATGGTTCCATGAGAAACTCACAGTTCCCCCACGCATCCTTTTCGCAGCGGGCGGTCTTCTGCTCATCAAGCCGGGCTGGATCACGGACCTGATCGGCGCAGCGATCATCGTCCTCGGGGCCTTTCTCGTTCACCGGCGTGGGATCGGCCTCCGACCCATCGGGCAGACAAGACCCTTGCCCGAGAATCCAAACCGGCAAGTATGAGCCGAGCCTTGAGAGCCTGAGCGGAGTTCGCCATGTTCCCTGTGCTTTTGGATGGTGAGCATCTTACCCTGACGGATGTGGAGCGGGTGGCCAGGCACGGCGAGACCGTGGCCCTGGATCCGGCCGCCC
>CAZXXV010000275.1:0-6485 GCA_964644725.1 uncultured bacterium | reverse complement strand
TTTGCCCTGCTGCAGGCCGACGGCTCCACGGCGTGCGGTTGCTGGATCTTCTGCGCCAGCTACCCGGGGCCGAACAAGGAAGACAACAGGATGGCCCGGCGCCAGAAGAGCGACCCGGCCAAGGACCCGCTGGGGCTCAATCCCAACTGGGCGTGGTGCTGGCCGGTGAACCGGCGCATCCTGTACAATCGTGCCTCGGTGGATATGAAGGGCCGGCCCTGGGATCCGAAGCGGGTGGTCATCCGCTGGAACGAGGACGCCAAGAAGTGGGAGGGAGACGTGCCGGACGGTCCCTGGCCACCGGGCACGAAGCTCCCCTTCATCATGCGGCCCGAGGGCGTTGCCTGCGCGTTCGCGATCGCCCTGGCCGACGGACCCTTCCCGGAGCACTACGAGCCGGTGGAGAGCCCCGTCCGCAACATGATGTCGTCCGTGCAGTACAGCCCGGTGTGCAAGGTGTGGGAGCCGGACAAGATCGGCGACCCGCGCGAGTTCCCCATCGTGGCGACGACCTACCGCGTCTCCGAGCACTGGCAGGCCGGCGCCATGTCGCGGAACATGCCCTGGCTGGTCGAGCTGGTGCCGGACATGTTCGTCGAGATATCGACGGATCTTGCTCAACGGAAGGGAATCCAGACGGGCGACTGGGTGCGGGTGCGGAGCAAGCGCGGGGAACTCCGGGCCCGCGCCCTGGTCACCAACCGCTTCGAGCCATTCTCCATCGGCGGGAGGCTCGTGGACCAGATCGGCATCCCCTGGCACTGGGGATACGCCGGCCTGGCCACCGGGGACAGCGCCAACCTGCTGACCGCAAACGTCGGCGATCCCAACACGATGATCCCCGAGTACAAGGCGTTTCTCTGCGATGTTGAGAAGGCCTAGGGGGTGGCGCCATGGCGATAAAAGGCCTGTTGATTGACCTGCCGCGTTGTATCGGCTGCCGGGGCTGCCAGGTGGCTTGCAAGCATCAGTACAAGCGGGCGGCGGAAAAGACGCAGTTCTTCGGCGGGCCCGGATACCAGAATCCCGCCGACCTGAGCCCGGAGACCTGGTGCCTCGTCACATACAACGAGGTGGTGATCAACGGGCGGTACGAATGGGTCTTCGGCAAGCGCCAGTGCATGCACTGCCAGGTGCCGGGCTGCGCCTCGGCCTGCCCGGTCAAGGCGCTGGAGAAGCTCGACAGCGGTCCGGTGATCTATCACAGAGACAAGTGCATCGGCTGCCGCTACTGCATGCTGGCCTGCCCCTTCGTGGTGCCGCGCTTTGAATACAGCACGTGGAATCCCTACATCACCAAGTGCACCATGTGCGCCGGTCGGCAGGCGGCCGGCGAGATCCCGGCCTGTGCCAAGGCGTGTCCGACGGGTGCGATCACCTTCGGCGATCGCGAGGCGCTGATCCGAGAGGCCCAGGACCGCATCGCCGCGAACCCGAGCAAGTACGTCCATCATATCTACGGGCTCAACGAGGCCGGCGGAACGTGCGTCCTGCACATCTCCAGCGTGCCCTTCGAGAAGCTCGGCTATGTCCTGCGCGTGCCGCGTAGTCCCATGGTGGCCCACACCGAGCCGGCCATGAAGGCGATCCCGATGGTCATGCTCGGCCTGGCCAGCGTACTGGGTGTGGGCTACGCCCTGCGGACCCGGAAGCAGCGCAACGAGGGGAACGTGGACGCTCCGAAGTCGGACGAGAGGAGTGGGCGATGATACCGACCATAAGGTGGAGGGACTTCGGTCTCGGCACCGGCCTCCTGGTGCTGGTGGCTGCGTTCGGGTTCATCCTGGCGCTGTACCGCTTTGCCTCGGGCATCGGCGCGGTGAGCAACCTCAACCAGGGGTACCCCTGGGGCTTCTGGATCGGGTTTGACGTCCTGGCCGGCATCGCGCTGGCCGCCGGGGGATTCGTGGTGGCCGGCTTGATGCACATGTTCGGCGGCGAAAAATACCACTCCCTCGTTCGCCCCACGATCCTGACGGCCTTCCTGGGGTACGTGCTGTTCATCCTGGCGCTGATGGTGGACCTGGGGCGCCCGTGGACCATCTGGCACATGATAATCTACTGGCATCACGAATCCCCCATGTTCGAGGTGGGATGGTGCGTGATGATGTACACGACCATCCTGTTCCTGGAGTTCCTCCCGGTCGTGTTCGAGCGCTACCAGATGGACAGGATGTATGCGGTGTGGAGGAATGTCGCCCCGTGGATCGCGGTCACGTTGCTGGTCCTGTTCGCGATCGCCCTCACGCATTCGGCGGCCTGGGTCCTGGCTATTGCCGCCGTGCTGGTGGGCTTTGAGCTGCTGGTTCGATTCGGCGTCATCTACCGGGACCCCCGGATGCCGACGATGCTGCTGATGGCAGGCATCATGTTCTCGGTGCTGCACCAGAGCTCGTTGGGGTCGCTCTTCCTGATCGTTCCCCACAAGCTCAACACCATCTGGTACTCGCCCATCCTCCCCCTGTTCTTCTTCGTGTCGGCGGTAGCGGCCGGGGTGGCGATGGTGATCGTGGAGTCCACGCTGAGCGCCCGGTACTTCGGGCGGGAAATCGAGGTCGCACTCCTGCGGGACGTTGGGCACGTCCTGTGCTGGGCAATCTTCGGCACCCTGGCGCTCCGCGGCCTGGATCTTGTGCTGCGGGGTATCGGGACCGAACTGTTGGTGCTCACGCCACAGTCGATCGCCTTCTGGATCGAGGTGCAGGTGGGGCTGATCATCCCGCTGGCCATCCTGCTCACGCCGGACTTTGCTGACTCAGCCAGGTGGCTGTTCTGGGCCAGCCTGATGGTGATCGCCGGGCTGCTGCTCAACCGGTTGAACGTCGCCGTGGTCGGCATCACGTCCACGTACGGTGAAACGTACTACCCCCACTGGATGGAGATCGCCATCACGGCCGGGATCGTGGCGGCGGGCGTTCTGGCCTATATTTTCGTGTGCCGCAATTTCCCGGTCTTCACGCCGGCGCATCCACGACCGGCGGAAACCTAGGGGGCCGACAGCCCGGTCTTCCGGCTGCGGGAGTGGAGGACGACAATGGAAAACCGATATCAATTCGTCGTCGGCTTCCTGACGATCCTCAATGCGGTATTGATCGTCCTGCTCGCCGGCCTCGTGCGGGATACCCGCCACGACGTCAACGCGCTTCGCGAGGTATTGGCCAGCAAGCAGGACCTGGTGAACATCGCCGCGCCGAAGCTGACCATGTTCCATGAGGAAAAGTGCATCGGCTGCCATACAGAACGGCGGTTTGCCGGTCCGCACACCGGTGGGGGTCAAATCGAGCAGATTGTCGCCCAGATGAGCAAGCTACCCGGCGCCCACATCACCAAGAAGGACCTGGACAAGATCCATGCCTCGCTGGAGCTGCTGCGCTGCTCGCAGTGTCATGGAGTGGACCAGTTGCGGCAATTGGCGATCAAATCGCCGACTGAGCGTATGCGAATCGTCCGTGAAATGGTCGCCAAGCCTGGCTCGCGCCTCAGCCCGGACGACGTGACGAGGGTCCTGCGGGCTTACGAGCTGATGATTGGTTTCTGAGTCCCGACCGGGAATCCCCGAGCCACTCGTGAGCCTCTCAATGGGACAACCGGAGATGGGGGCCGGCAAAGTGTCTGGGCAGCAGGATGACAATACAATGTACGGGCTGGACGAGATTGTCGCTCGCCTTGAGGCGCTCATTGGCCGACCGCACGTGTCGGAGCAATACATCCGTTTTCGCATCGACCTGTTGAAGGCCCAGTGGGCCGTGCGTCAGGCGCTGGCCGACGCCGCACAGCCCACCTCCCACCCAGGGCCCACGCGAAGGACGACCCCAGACCAAAACCGGACGGAATCGCCAACGGCCGGACCGGACCTCGGGCCGGATGCCATCCCATTCGACCAGGGGCTGCTCCAGTCGGTCTTCTCCGCCATGTGCAAATCTGTGGCCCAGCGCGGACGCGCGACGGAAGACATCCAGCGGCTGGCGGCCGCGGTGGAAGGCAGCCCTGCGCTGCTCGAAGAGCTCGCGCGGAAGGCAGCATTCGGACCGGAGATGGATTACCTGGAATCAGTTGCCCGGGAGACGCGCGTGTTCGTTGACGCCCTGCTGTTCGTCGGGCGAGCACTGGCGGCGCCGTTTGTCGCCGAGGCCGCACGGCGGGCCGGGCCGGGGTCGGGCGCCACGGCGGCCACAACAGAAGCGCGTGGCCGGTGTCGTATGTGCGGCTCGCCACCGACCCTGGCCAAACTCCGGCGCGAGGACGGCCGGCGTATCCTCTATTGTGGCCTGTGCGGCACGAGCTGGGAGTTCACGCGGCTGGCATGTCCGTGGTGTGAGACCGCTGACCGGGAAGCGCTGAACCTCCTGCGGTTGTCGGAGGGAGATCCTCGGTGGATCGAGACGTGTGAGAGCTGCAGGGGCTATATTAAGACCGTGGACGAGCGGAAGCTCCCCCTTGGCGAGACGATCATTCCCGTGGTGGAGGAAACGGCGACACTCCACCTGGATCTGCTTGCCGAGAAGGAAGGCTACATCCGCAGGCTGCCCTATGTCCTATCCGGCTGAGTCAGAATGAGGTGACCCCGGGTAGCTCGGCGTCTCCGGGCAAAATCACGCCGTCCCGGCAAATGTCGGGGGTGAAGCCACTCGAAACAAGCCGTGCGGGGTGGCTGTAGACAAGGAAGGTATCCCGGCGGACGTACCTGATAAGGTGATGCTTGGACGTCTCGGGAGCTCAATGGCCAACGTGGTGGCTACAGTCCGGGCAACCATATGAGCCCACGAAACGAGGACAAGAACAAAGGGTGTAAAGGGAGCGACCTGTTGGAGCCCTGGAGCTGCTTCGAACAGGAGACGGCGCTCATTGTGGGGGTTCAGCGCACTGGGGCAAGCATCTGGATCGGGGATTCCAACTCCCGGCCTAATGTTATGAGAGTCGGCGATGTCTGATCACCTACAACTGCATCACTTCAGTGGCGGACAGTTCCAGCTCAAGGACGTTTCCGTGGTGCAGGAGGCCCCCCTTACGTTGTACGTGAACGGGCAGGAACTGGTGGCGCTGCTTTGTACTCCGAGCAAGCTCGAGGCCCTAGTGATCGGCTTCCTCGCCTTCGAGGGAATTATCCAGGGGCTAGAGGATATCCGGAGCTTGACGGTTGAGGATCTGTTCGGGTACGCCGATGTTCGACTTACCTCGGATTTCGTCCCCCCGAGGCGCCGGGTGCACACCTCTGGCTGCGGGGGCGGGATCACGTTCTCCCTGGAGACGCACGGTTCGGCCGCCCGGTGGGACGACGCCACGGTGGATCCAGCCTCCCTGTTTCTGCTCATCCACGAGCTGTATCGTGAGGCCCACGCCTACCGCGAGTCCCGGGGGATCCACGCGGCGGCCCTGGCCGAGGGCGAGAAGCTGCTCATCGTGACCGAGGACGTGGGCCGCCACAACGCCATTGACAAGGTCTGCGGCGAGGCTATGCTCCGGGGTATTCCGACGACCGGCAAGATCCTCCTGACCACGGGCCGGATCTCGTCGGAGATGCTGCGGAAGGGGGCGCATATGGGGACCCCCATCGTGGTCTCGCGGACCTCCGCCACGACCCTGTCCATCGATCTGGCCAAGCGCCTGGGACTCACCCTGATCGGCTACGTGCGAGGCGATAGCTTCTACGTGTACAGCCATCCGGAACGGCTTCTCGCGTCCAGACCTACGCCGGTTCCCTCAAGATAGGGGGTGCGTACTGGAGGAACTGGGCCCGCTGGCGGATTTCATCACGCGGGAGTTTCTCAAAGAGATCGACCCGTCGCGTGTGGACGTGCTGGTGGACGGACGGCGCATCTCCCTGGATGGCCAGGCCCAGGAGATCCTGGCGCGCGTGGTGCGGGCGGGCGTTCCGCCTGCATGAGGACCAACAAAGCCCTGCTTGAGTATGGTGGCCGTGGGGACCCGCGCCGATCTCACCGCAGCGTGGCCCGGTGTGAGTCGCTGGAATCTCCATGAGGCCGCGGTCTTGCCCTACCTCGTGAACCGCCACACACCAATCTGGAGCTTTCCGCCCTTCTGCCGCCAACCGCGAATGGCACGTTCGCCACGTGGCTCGTGGCCCTGATTGAACGGCGACAAGGGATTCCGGTCACCGCACTCCTGGGACGGCGCCAGGCCGACCTGATCGCCGTGTCCGCGCGGCCTGCGGAGCACGTGGCACAGGAGTGGCGCACCGGACACGAGAGGGCGTGGCTGCAGGACGATGCAACGCTGCCATGCGCACCGTGACCTGAGGAGGGAGTGAAGGCGGGAGGAAATCGGGAGTACAGCACGCGCGAAACCCCACTGCTTAGTATCACTGCCGCCCAGCCGCCCAACACCCTTGAGTCCTTGTTACATGAAGAGAGAATTCCGAAACCCCGATAAGGAATGAACACCGCCCTGGCACCCAGCCGCTCTTCGGCTTGCGAGAGCCCGCATCCGTCTTCCGCTTCTTCGGCCCGTCGTCGCTCTCCGGTTCA
>CAZXXV010000274.1:0-6498 GCA_964644725.1 uncultured bacterium | reverse complement strand
ATTCACATTGACGGTGGACGGGCCGCCTGCTAAATTGATTCAGCATGCGGCCGGGCCTGCCCCGGCCGTTGGCTTCTCTCGATGAGGATGTGATGTGATGCGACACGGGATACTGGGACGGATGGTTGGGGTGGCCGCGGTGGTTGTGACTGTTCTGGCCGTCGGCCTCCTCTCTGGCTGCGCGGAATTGGCGGGGCAGCCAGGGGGCGTGCGGCTGTCGGAGGCTGGCCGCGTCAGCCTCACCGCCTCGCCGGTGCGGACCGACCCCCGCGTGGACCAGCGGGCCTACTATGCCTACTCGCGGAGTGTATGGGCGGAACTGCAGGGCAATCTGGATGAGGCGGTCCGCTGGCACCGCGAGGCCTTGCGCTACGACCCGTCGTCCCTCCATCTTCGGACCCACCTGGCCTGGCTTCTCCTGAAGAAAGGGGATTTCCGAGGGGCCATTCAGGAGGGCGAGGAGGTCCTGGCCCTCGCTCCGGACAGCATCCAGGCCCACCTCTTGATGGCGGCCGGGTATCAGGGGCTGCGGAACGTGCGCGGGGCCGAGAAGCACTATCGGGAGGTCATCCGCCTGGACCCGCGCCGCCCCGAAGCGTACATGTTCCTGGGCAACCTGTACATCGAGACTCGGAACTTCCTGGAGGCCATCCAGGCGTTTGAGGCCCTGGCCAAGGTGGACCCCAATAGCCACCTGGCCCGGTACAGCCTGGGTCGCATCTATCTCGAGATGAAGGAGCCGGCGAAGGCCCGGGAGTATTTCGAAGCCGCCATCGAGAAGAACGATGATTTCGACCCTGCCTGGGTGGGACTGGCCACGAGCTTTGAGGTCCAGGGCCGATACGAGGAGGCGGTCCGGGTGTACCAGCGCGCCCTGGCGGACGACCCCCAGAACCTCGAGTTCCAGGAGCGGCTGGCCCAGCTCCACCTCCGCCGCGGGGACCTGGACGCCGCCCTGGCCGCCTACGAGGAGTTGCGGAAGACCGATCCGAGCAACCTCCTCCTGCTGACGCGCATCGGGCAGATCCTCGCCGAGAAGAAGGAACATGAGCGGGCCATGGCTATCTTCCAGCAGGTGCTCCAGAAGGAGCCGAAAAACGGCGAGGCCCAGTTCGCACTGGGCCTCAGCCTGGAAGACCTGAAGCGATACGACGAGGCCCTGGAAGTCCTGGGCAAGATCCTCCCACAGGATTCGCGGTACGTGGATGCCCTCCTGCACCGCGGGTACATCTACGGCCAGCAGGAGAAATTCGACCAGGCCACGGCCGTGTTCAGCGAGGCGGCACGCCTGCGACCGCGCGAAGGGAACGTCCCCTACCTCTTGGGCCTCACGTACATGCAGAAGAAAGATTACCCGCAGGCGATCCTGCAGTTCGAGAAGGGGGTGGCCCTGGACCCGGCCAATCCGCAGTACTGTTACCAGCTGGGCGCCGCGCTGGAGCGGAACCGCCAAGTGGATCGGGCCGAGGCGGCCTTCCGCAAGGTGCTGGAACTGGATCCGAAGAACGCCGACGCCTACAATTACCTCGGCTACATGTTCGCCGAGGAAGGGATCAAGCTGGAGGAGTCAGTTGCCCTGGTGAAGAAAGCCCTGGAACTGGAGCCGGAGAACGGCGCCTTCATTGACAGCCTGGGCTGGGCCTACTTCAAGCTGGGGAGGATCGACGAGGCCCTGGCCGAGTTGCTACGCGCCGTGAAGTATTCGCGCCGGGACGACGCGACCATTCGCGAGCACCTAGGGGACGCCTATTTCAAGAAGGGCATGCTCCGCGATGCCATCCGGGAGTGGGAACGCTCCCTGGAGCTGGACAGCAGCAACGAAGCCGTCCGCAAGAAGCTCGACGACGCCCGCCAGCGCACCTCCCGCGACACCTCCCGCGACGCTCAATGATCCATCCGCTCCGCCCGCTTCTCGGAGCGGTCGCGCTGCCGCTCCTCGCGGCCTGTGCGGTGGTGCCTGGGCCTCCCACGGCTGGCCTGCCAGACCGGCCGGAGGCATTTCTGGACCGGCTGGCAGCGGATGAGGCGGCGGTGAGCACTGTGCGGGGGCTGGCGAGCGTCCGCTACGAGGGGCCGGCGGGCAAGGGCTCGGCCACTCAGGTGATCGTGGTGGCCCTGCCGGACCGCGCCCGGCTGGAGGCCCTGAGTCCACTCGGGACGGCGGTCTTCCTCCTGGCCATCCGAGGGGACGACCTCACGGTGTACGCCCCGGCTCGGCACGAGTACGGGGTGGGCCGGGCGACGCGAGAGACGCTGGGACGGCTGGCCCGGGTTCCAATACCGCCCGGACCGCTGCTGCGGCTCCTGGCGGGGCTCCCGCCGCTTCCGATCCGGCCGGGCGATCCGCGGGTGCAACTTGCTGTGGAGGCCGCGGCGATCCGGGTGGAGTCGGTTGACGGGCCGTTCTGGCAGCGGGTGTGGTCGGGTCCGGATGGCGTGGCGCCGGAGCGGGGCGAACTGGGCGAAGCGAGTGGCCTCCTGCTCACGTTCGAGTTCGGCGAGCGCCGGCGGCTGAACGGTGTGGCATTCCCGTTTGCCGTCCGTCTCGAGGAGGTGACCGCCGGGACGCACCTGGCCATCCAGTACGAGACAGTGCGGCTCAACGAGCCGGTGGAAGCCGGGCTCTTCGAGTTGCCGCGACCAGCCGATGGGGGAACCCGGATCATTGATCTGGGCGCCGGGCCCCCGCCGTAGGAGTTTGCCCGCGTGGACGAACTCGAGATCCTTTCGCCGGCCAAGATCAATCTCTTCCTGGAGGTGATCGGCCGACGACCCGACGGCTACCATGAGATCGAGTCCGTGATGCAGCTCGTGGATCTGTGCGACCGCGTGCACCTGACGCGGAAGCCCCGTGGCATCCAGGTGAGCGTGATCGGGGCCGAGTTACCATCCGGTCGCGGCAATCTGGCGTACAAGGCTGCCGCACTGCTCATGGAAACGGCGGGATTGCGCGGTGGTATCCACATCCGCCTGGAGAAACGCATCCCGGTCGCCGGAGGACTGGGGGGCGGCTCAAGCAACGCGGCGGCAGTCCTGGCGGGACTCAACCGGCTCTACGACCTCGGACACTCTCGGGAAAGCCTCCAAGAGCTCGGGGCCAGCCTAGGGAGCGACGTGCCATTCTTCCTGAGCGATGGCTTGGCGCTGGCCAGCGGGCGAGGTGAGGTGTTGACACATTTGGAACCGTGGCCGCCCCGGTGGCTGGTCCTGGCGAATCCAGGCGTGCCGATCTCAACGGCCTGGGCGTACCGGGAGGCGAGTTCGAAATTGACAGAGTGGCAGCCGCGCGCTAGTATGACGACTTTAGCCGCTGACGGTCGGCTCCCCTGGCCGCCGGTCTGGGCGTTCAATCGCCTGGAAGCGGTGGTGCTGCCACACCGGGCCGAGGTCCGAGCCCTGAAGGCCCTCCTCGAAGGGGGCGGCGGTGCCCCGGTCCTCATGTCCGGTAGCGGCGCGTCCCTGTTCGCCGTGGTCCCGGACGCCGCGGCGGGCCAGGCCCTGGCCGCCCGGGCACAGACCACCGGGGCCTTCGCCGTGGCCGTCACGACACTGGCGAAAAACCCGATCCTGACCGCCATGGCGTGATGCGGCGCGACGAGGCGGCGTGGGGAGGCGAACGCCGCGCCACGGCTATGGGTCCCTGGCGCGGGAACGCGACACGGGACCCTGGCGTCATTGGGGCGTGGCCAAGCGGTAAGGCTCGGGACTTTGGATCCCGCATTCGGAGGTTCGAATCCTCCCGCCCCAGCCACCTCGCCGCCAGGGTCGGGGGATGCATGCAATCCAAATCGAAGTCAGCCAGCTCTTCCGGAGAAAGGGAACCCTCATGACCGCTGAACTGGTGTTGACCGCGGGGAACGCGAACCTGCCGCTGGCGCAGGAAATCGCACGTTCTCTCGGGACGCGCCTGGCCGAGGCGGAGGTATCCCAGTTCTCGGACGGCGAGGTGTTCGTGCAGATGAACGAGAACGTTCGCGGCGCGGATGTCTTCGTCCTCCAACCCACCTGCCCGCCGGTCAACCACAACCTCATGGAACTCCTGATCATGATCGACGCCCTGCGGCGGGCGTCGGCGTTCCGGATCACGGCGGTCATCCCCTACTACGGGTACGGGCGACAGGACCGCAAGGTCCAGCCCCGGGTCCCCATCACCGCCAAGTTGGTGGCGGACCTGATCACGGCAGCAGGCGCGCACCGGGTGCTGACCATGGACCTGCACGCCGGGCAGATCCAGGGCTTCTTCAACATCCCCGTGGATCACCTCTTTGCGGCGCCTGTGCTGCTGCAGTACTTCGAGCAGCGGGTGGCCGAGCGTGCCTGGGAGGATCTGGTGGTGGTGGCCCCGGATGCCGGAGGCGTGGAGCGGGCTCGGGCCTTCGCCAAGCGGCTGGGGACGTCGCTGGCCATCATGGACAAGCGCCGCACCGGCGCCAACGAGGCGAAGATCATGCACGTCATCGGCGACGTGCGGGACCGCGACGTGATCCTGCTGGACGACATCATTGACACCGCCGGGACCATCGTCCAGGCCGTGTCCGCCCTGAAGGAGGAGGGGGCCCGGCGTGTCCTGGCGAGCTGCACCCACGCGGTCCTCTCGGGGCAGGCGGTCGAGCGGTTGGAGCGGTCGGTCATTGAGGAAGTGGTGGTCACGAATACCATCCCGTTCCGGGAGGATCAGCAGAGCAAGAAGATCACGGTCCTGTCGGTGGCCCCGCTCCTGGCCGAGGCGATTCACCGCATTCATACCGAGACCTCGGTCAGTTCGCTCTTCGTTTGAGGAGGGCGCGGCCGCCCGGGTCGTGCCCGTCACCCGTGACGACTGCGGTGGTCGCGGCTCCGGGAACAATGGCGCGCAGGTTCGATCGGCTCCTGGCGGTGATGAGGGAGGCTAGGGGCCGCAGTGGGCACTCAGCAATCGGCTGTTGGAGGCAAGCATGGCAACAGTGGACCTGAAAGGTGAAGTGCGGACAGCGGTGGGGAAGGCGGAGGCCAAGCGATTGCGCCGGGCCCTCCGGATTCCCGGGATCGTGTACGGTGGCCCACAGGGGCCCCTGCCCGTGGTGGTGAGCCCGCAAGAGCTGCTCTCGGCCCTGGGCGCCGGCGAGAACGTCCTGATCAACCTGTCCCTCGGGGGGACCGAGGAGATCCAGACCCGCATGGTGATCCTCAAAGAGCTGCAGCTGGATCCGGTCAAGGGGCGACCGCTCCACGCCGACTTCCTGGAAGTCTCCATGGAGCGGAAGATCCGGGTGGAGGTTCCCGTGGTCCTGGCCGGGGAGTCCGTGGGGGTGA
Organism: uncultured bacterium; assembly: GCA_964644725.1. Taxonomy (GTDB): domain Bacteria; phylum Methylomirabilota; class Methylomirabilia; order Methylomirabilales; family 2-02-FULL-66-22; genus 2-02-FULL-66-22. Next base: position 1,206 of record CAZXXV010000274.1, on the reverse strand, counting down.
AGAGCAAGGGGGGCATCCTGGAACAGCCGCTCCGCCAGCTCTTTGTGGAATGTCTCCCCCTCAACATCCCGGAGCGGATCACGGTGGACGTCTCCGCGCTGGATATCGGGGATGCCATCCACGTGCGCGACCTGACGGTCGGCGAGGGGGTCCGCATTCTGGAGGACGCCGGCCGCGTCGTCACCTCGGTGGTGGCCCCGGCGGCCGAGGAGGTGGCGGCCCCCGTGGAAGAGAAGCCGGCCGAGCCCGAGGTCGTTGGCAAGAAGGAGAAGGTGGAGGCTGAGGCCGAGGCTGAGGCCGAGGCCAAGCCGAAAGCAGAGGCCAAGACGAAATAGGTGGCGTCGATTCGCGAGGCGCAGACACTGGTGGTGGGGCTGGGGAACCCCGGCCCGGAATACGCGCGGACCCGACACAACGTGGGGTTTGCCGTGGTGGAGCGGCTGGTGGCCGAGGCGGGCGCACGCTTTTCCGCGAGTGGCTTTCAGGCCGACGCGGCGACGGCCGAGCTGGCGGGGATTGCGGTCACCCTCCTCAAGCCCCAGACGTTCATGAATCGGAGCGGGTTGGCCGTGGCGGCCTGGCTCGAGGCGCTTCAGCTTCCGGTTTCGCGTCTAGTCGTAGTCCACGATGATCTGGATCTGCCCCTGGGATGGCTCCGGGTGGTGGGCAGCGCAGGCCCGGGCGGACACCGGGGCGTCGCCTCGGTGCAGGAGGCCCTGGGAACTCAGGCCGTTCCCCGGGTGCGGGTAGGGATCGGGCGCCCCCGCGAGGGTGAGGACGCGGTCGAGCGCGTCCTGGACGAGTTCACGCCGGAGGAACTCCCGGTCGTGGCAGAGATGGTGGAGCGGGCCGCCTCGGCCGTACGGACGGTCATCTCCTCCGGGCTGGCCGCGGCCATGGATCGATACAACGTGCGAGCGCCAGATTCTGGAGCCTCGCCGTAAGGAACACACGCAGGGACAGCCACAGCGGGAAGAAGGGAGGTAGGAGATTGCGCTCGTACGAGGTGATTTGCATTTTGGATCCTGCCCTGGGCGACGACGGGGTGGATGCCGCCATCGCCGCTGCGTCTGGCGCGGTGACCAAGGAAGGGGGCGAGGTCGCCGAGGTCCAGAAATGGGGAAAGAAACGTCTGGCCTACGAGATCAAGAAGCGGCGGGAGGGGCACTACGTCTTCCTGCGCCTCCAGGCGCCGGTGAAGGCCGT
>CAZXXV010000273.1:0-6518 GCA_964644725.1 uncultured bacterium | reverse complement strand
GAGATAGGCTTGGAGTAGCGATTGGAATTGGTCGAGGGGCATGAAGCGCGCAATATCAATGGCCATCGCGCACATGCCGACGCCCGTAGGCCCGACGGGCTGATGAAACGTCTTTACGTTTGGACCGTATTGGGACCCCGGGAGCAAACCGCTGAGGACATCGATCATCAACGCGAGCCCGTACCCCTTTGGCCCTCCAATCGGCAGCAGGGTCCCTTTTAGCGCAGCCGTGGGATTCGTCGTTGGTGTTCCCGTCTCATCGAGGGCCCACCCCAACGGGATGGGTTCTTTCATCCGCTCTGCGCGTCGGATCTTCCCTCGGGCGACAACGCTAGAGGCCATGTCGAGCACGACCGGTTCCTCTGCGCCATTTGGAACGGCAATGGCGATGGGGTTGGTGCCAAAGAAGGGCTCGGTTCCGCCCCATGGTGCCATGGCGGGAGCGGCATTGCCCATCGCAATCCCGACCATGCCCTGCCTTGCCGCATGCATGGCGTAGAAGGCCAGGATCCCCACATGATTGGTATTCCGCACGAGCACCGTTCCGATGCCGAACATGCGCGCTTTTTGAATGCTCAGCTCCATGGCGCGATGGGCGGCAACCTGACCCAGGCCATCCGCCCCGTCGATGAGGGCGGTAGCACCGTCATCTTTGACAACCTTCACGGTTGTTGGGACTTGAATCATTCGGGCATCAATGCGGCGCGAAAGAAGCGTCAGGAAATGGACGCCGTGCGTGTCGATCCCTCGCATGTCCGCATGGACCAAGCTCTCCGCTACTAGCGCCGCTTCCTCGTCCGTGGCCCGAAACCCCTTGAGGATTTCCACCGCAACTTCCTTCAATTGCGCTGATTTAATTCTCATGACCGCACCCAATGGGCTGTCTCCCTCTGCCCCTGGGGGGGAGAGATGGGATGAGGAGTGTCAATCTTCGACCAGGCCGAGAGCGGCAAACACCTTCTCCAGTTTGTTCAATTCGACGCTGGAAATCCCCGCCTTGAGTTGTTCTGCCTTCTTCTCTTCTGCGCGCTTCCGCTCGATCGACTTCTCCAGCACTGCGGCACATTCTTTCCGATCGACCACCACGATCCCGTCATCATCGCCGAGGATCAGATCGCCAGGATGGACGACAACCGCTCCAAAAACAGTCGGATGATTAATCAGCCCGAGCACGGCTTTGGCCGTTCCCCGGATGGAAAATCCCCGGCAGAAGATCGGAAAGCCCATCGCGACAATCTCTTCGGAATCGCGGACGCACCCATCGATGGCCAACCCGCCGAGCTGTCGAGCTTGGGCGGAAGTCGCCATCAAGCCGCCCCAATATCCGGCTTCATAATGCGCTCCAACCGAAGCCACAAGGACATCTCCAGGCTGAGCCCGCTCGAGGGCCTTGTGGAGCATCAGGTTGTCTCCCGGGTGGCACTGCACCGTAAACGCAGGCCCACAGATGCGAACCCCCCGTGCAATTGGCCTGATCCCCGCGTCGACGGCTCCCTTCCGGCCGGACGCCTCATGGACGGTTGCGGACCCCATCATTCGGAATCGATCAATGGTTTCTTTCGAAGGCCGTTCGATCTTGTTGATCACGTGAATCATTTTCCCGCTCGCTCCCTGGCCTAGATGATGCGCTTGAGGTAGTCCGTGGCATTTCGGAGATGGGCCCGCATGGCGTTCTCCGCGCGTTTCGGATCCCGCCCGATGAGAGCGTTCACGATCTCCAAATGCTCCAGGGAAGATTGTTCTGACCGTTCGGGGCGGAGCTGGCTAAAGAAATAGAGCCGCATTCGTTCAATGTGGTCTAGCAACCGCCGGTAGTATTCGAGTAGCCGCTTGTTCCCAAATGCCTCGAATACGAAGGCATGAATCTGATCGCCAGGTCGAAACGAGCTTCGCGGAGTCTTGTTCTCATCCGCCTCCGAAGACTCAAACCGCTTCCGAACCGCTTCCGCTTCCGCAACGTTCAGTTCCTCTTTCGCGGCCACCCGTCGAATGACTGCACATTCCAGAATCTCTCGAATCTCAAAAACTTCAAGAATGTCCTCAACCGAGATTCGCGAAACAAACGCGCCTCTGCCGGGTACGTTCTCGATGAGCCCTTCCTTCTCGAGCTGTTGTATGGCCTCCCGAATGGGGGTCTTGCTGGTTTTCAGTTCCTTCGACAGCACGCCTTCATTCAGCGGCTCCCCAGGCTGGAGGGAGTTGGTGATGATTCTCCTTTTCAAATTCTCGTACACGATGGCCTTCTTGCTCTTGGACACCTTCGTCGTCATCGACCAATCCCTCCCGCCCTGCCGGGTTTCGGTAGTTATCTTAGAAATATTTTCATGATGTATTTTCAATATAAATATAGTATCCTGTCCAGGCTTGTCAAGAAGAAAACGAGACGTTCCTGAGGGAAGTGGCGGCGCGCACGGATTTGGCTTCCCGAGTGTCAGACCGGGGCCCCCGGGTATGACAAGAAACCCCGGCGCTGGCCGCACCTGGACACGTGTCAGCTCACCACCTGGATTGTGGCCGACGTGCCTCGCGTGGAGTCCCCCACCCACGGCGCGAAACAGATCCGCGTCCCCTGGGCGGAACCAGGGAACCAGTTCACGGCTCTCTTCGAGCGCTTCGCCATCCATGTGCTCCGCGAGTGCTCGGTGCAAGGGGGCGCCGACCTCCTCCGGATCAGCTGGGATGAAGCGTGGGGGATCAAGGCGCGCGCTGTGGCCCGCGGCCTCGCCCGGCGGGGCCAGGAGGTCGTGGCCCACCCCGGTTTGGGTTCGACCCTTGCAGAACCCAGAGGTGCAAGTCATCTCACCGCCGGAGCCTCCGGAGCGGCGAGATCGCGGAACTCGGGGAGCAACATTGCTTGCGCCGCAGTGATGGCGCGAGGATCCCACCGCACCTGCTCGATGACCACGACGACCACATGGGCAGTCTCGTTGCGAAGGTGGACACTCACGCTCCCGGGGGAAAACTTCTGCCGGAGCTGGTACCAGCCATCGTCCCGGTAGGTGAAGGCGACCTCTGACGGCCCGCCTGGATCCGGCTCCAGCGGGCAGGTCACATGCACCCGCAAGGCCCGCACCCGGAATGCCTCGTTGGGCAGCGTGACGGAGAGGGTGTGCTCGGTTCCGGGAAGCAGGTACTGCTGGACCCACACGTGTGGGCTGTTGGCAGGGCCGCCGATACAGTAGATCTCATCCTTGACCCCGCGAAGCGCGGGGTGGACGGAATAGCGCAGCTCCACGTTCTGCTTGAGGTCCGCGCCGTACTCGACCGCGCAGATGTCACAGTGGACGCGACTGGGTACGTTTGCCAGCGTCCCCGCCTGCCCATGGGGAACCCGGCAGTTCGGGCACATGACCTCCCACGTATAGTAGAGCGCGCCGAGGCGCGCAGCCTGCATGAAGAGGCGCAGCACCTCCGCCCGGTCGGCCCCCCATCCATCGGCCAGGGCATACGGTTGCATCCGCAGGACCTCGCGGTCCGGAGCGGTGGCCAGGTGTCGGGCGAATCGTTTCACCACGGGCTCGGGCAGGGACGCCGCCTGGAGTGCCGCCACGAGTTGGTCGAGTCTGGCCTGATCGGTCGGAGTCAGCCGGCTTGACGGTGGCACCAGCAGGTCGACCCCCGTCTGTCGAAGCGCCACGAATTGCTCGCAGTAGGCCAGGGTGTCCCGGATCCCCTTCCACCCCATCAGGCGGGCAACGCCCCAGCCGATCAGGGTGCGGGGAGTCACCTCGGCGAAGAGCCGAACTGAGGTCCCCTCGCCACTCGGAGACAGCTCCGCTCCCCCGTAGAATGTGTCCAGGAACCCGGCCTCGAAGGCGCGCAGCACCGCGTACCGTTCGCCCCGCACCCACTCAAAGGGATACTCGCGCCAGCGCACAGCCAGGAGACCCCAGAACCGGGCCGCGGCCTGACGGTAGAAGCCGTCCGCGCTTACGACCACGGGTCCGTAGGCAATGGTCGGCATGCCGATCTCGCGGTCCAGATCGTCGGTGTTGGCCAGGAGATCCCACAGGACGCCAGGGCGGATCGGGAAGTTTCGCTGCACCTCCAGAGTGATTGGCTGATAGCCCACGCCGTCCTCCGTTTCAGGGTGGCGTACTCGCAATGCGGCCAAGCCTGGTCTGGTCCCCCTTCTCATCAAGATCATATCGCATTTTTCGTGGAGATAACAGCGATCCGCATCAGAAGGAGGAATGGCGCAAGGCGCTCCGATCGCAGGTGGGTTCCCCCCTGCCCGTCTGAGTTGGACAAGAACCTTGCAAGGCCACTGCAAGAAAGACTTGCGCCTCCTGGAGGGACCGCTGTACCCTCAGGCCGTCGTTCTCGCCCGGCTGGCCCGAGCGCCTGTTGCGTTCCTCTCCACGCTACGATCAGGGAGGCTCCCGGCTGCGGAGGGAATGGCTCACCCACCAGAGGCACAAAGGAGGACCGCCATGGCGAACATCTCGCAGGAGGTCAAGGCTGTCGCCTCAACCATGACCGACATCCGCCGCGACCTCCACCAGCACCCCGAGCTTGGGTTCCAGGAGGTCCGGACGGCCGAGATCGTGGCCCGGCGACTCACACAACTCGGTTACACCGTGCGGACCGGTCTGGGGAAGACCGGCGTCACGGGTTTCCTGCGGGGCGGCAAGCCGGGCAAGACCGTTCTTCTGCGAGCGGACATAGACGCCCTGCCCATCCAGGAGGAGGCGGACGTCGCCTGGAAATCCCAGACACCTGGCGTGATGCATGCGTGTGGGCACGATGCGCACACCGCCATGGGACTCATGGTGGCCGAAATCCTGTCGAAGGAGATGCCGTCCCTCGCCGGCAACGTGCTCTTTGTCTTTCAACCCGCCGAGGAACTCTTGATCGGGGCCGAGGCGATGCTCAAGGACGGGACGCTCGATGGCGTCCAGGCGGACGCGGCATTCGCCGTCCACATCATGAACCGGTGGCCGGTCGGGACCGTGGCCATTTGCAGCGGATCGGCCATGACCTCGGCCGACAAGCTGACGCTGACCGTGACGGGGCGGGGAGGCCACGGGGCGAATCCCCACCTGGCTATTGATCCTGTCGTGGCCGCGGCGCAGGTCATCACGGCGCTCCAGACTATCGTGAGTCGCGAGACGCCACCCCTGAAGGCCGCGGTCCTCAGCATCACGACCCTCAAGGCCGGCAGCGCCTTCAACATCATTCCGGACACCGTGGAGATGACCGGCACCTTCCGCTGCTTCGACTCCGATCTACGCGAGAAGCTCCTCGCGAGCCTGACGCGGACAGCGGAGGGCATTGCCGCATCCCTTCGCTGCACAGCCCGGGTGACGAACGAGTTCCTCACGCCGGCCGTGCGGAATGATCCAATCATGACCGGAATCGCGCGCGATGTCGCCGCGCAAATTGTGGGCGCGGATCACGTCATCGAGCCCGATCCGCTCACCGGCTCCGACGACGTCGCCTATTTCTGGCAGAAGGTCCCGGGCTGCTACGCCTTCGTCGGATCGGCCAGGCCCGAGTGGTCCCCGGCCCCCGCGCATCACAACGCAAAGTTTGACATTGATGAGTCGGCAATGGAAATCGGAGCCGACCTTTTAGTCCGGGCGGCCCGGCGGGTCTTGCAGGGCGCCTGACCGCGCACAACCGCCGCCTGGCACGAGGCTTGACATCGAGGACCGAAGCTCATACGTTAGGCATGGGCCCTGCCGGAGAATCTCAGGAGGTTTATATGCGACTCCTCGAACCCCTAGATGCCATCCCCCTTCATGATTCCCGAAAGACAGAGCAGCTTCCGCGACGCCAGATTCGGCCGACCGCAGGCCCTCGGCCGGGAGCACTGCGATGAGCACGAGCTTGGACCCGATCCTCCGAGAGCGTCTGATTAAGATCCACACGGGCTCCCTGAGTGATGCCCTGAACTCCCTGGGCGTTCTCGCTGCTCCGATCCGCGCGATCACCCCGGGCGCGCGCCTGGTCGGCCCGGCCTTCACCGTCAAGTGTTACCCCGGAAGCATCATCACCGTCCACAAGGCGCTCATGGAGGCCCCAGCCGGCGTGGTCCTGGTGGTGGACGACGAGGGGGACACGCGAGGCGCCATCTGGGGGGAAGTAATGACCCATCAGGCCCAGCGGCAGGGCATCCTCGGTTTGGTTACCGACGGCCCCGTTCGCGATACAGCCGAGATCGCCGCGCTCGGCTTCCCTGTCTTCGCGGGATCCGTCACCCCGCGAGTCGGAACGAACCGGCGGGTCGGGTTGAGCCAGGTTCCGATTTCCTGCGCCGGGGTGCTCGTCCACCCTGAAGACATCGTGGTCGCCGATGCAGATGGCGTGGTGATCATCCCCCAGAACCAGGTGGCCCCCGTTGTCGAACGAGCCGAGGGGATCGTCCACAGAGACGAGGAATTCATCCGCCAGATCGGGCAAGGAAAGCTGCTCGTCGATCTTCTGAACTTTCGAGAGCTGATCACTGGCACCAAGTAAGTGGGATGACGTGGCCAACACGGACGCGCCAGACGCACAGCAATGGCACGAGCAAC
>CAZXXV010000272.1:0-6525 GCA_964644725.1 uncultured bacterium | reverse complement strand
CGGGTCCAGCGCGTCCCGGAGCGCGTCCCCCACCAGGTTGAAGCCGAGGACCGAGAGCATGATGGCCACCCCGGGGAAGAAGAAGGCCCACCAGGCCCCGCTGGTGAAGAATTTGTAGCTGTCCGCCAGCATGGCCCCCCACTCCGGTGTCGGAGGTTGCGCCCCGAGACCGAGGAATCCAAGGGCCGCCGCCTCCAGGATGGCGAAGGCGATGGCGAGGCTCGTCTGCACCGAAATCGGCGGAAGCGTATTCGGGAAGATATGCCACAGCACGATGCGACGGGCGCTGCCGCCGAGCCCTCTCGCGGCGGTGACGAACTCCCGCTCCTTCAGGGTCAGGACCTCGCCCCGGGTGATGCGCGCATAAAACGGGATGGAGACGACGCTGATGGCGATGAGGGAATTGCGGAGGCCGGGGCCGATCATCGCCACAATCGCAATGGCCAGCAGCGTTGCCGGAAAGGCAAGAAGGATGTCCATGCAAAACATAATGTACAGATCCACGCGGCGGCCCGCATAGCCCGCCAGGAGGCCCAGGATGGAACCGATGACCGCGGCCAGCGCGACCGATCCCACGCCCAGGCCGAGGGAAACGCGAGATCCGTGGAGGATTCGCATCAGGATATCCCGACCCAGGGCGTCGGTCCCGAAGGGATGCTTCCAGCTCGGGGGCTTGAGCCGGGCCAGCAGGTCCGCATCCACCTGAGGATTGTAGGGAAGGAGGACCGGACTCAGGACCGCCATCAGGGTGAAACCCACAATGATGATGAGTCCTCCCCGGGCGACCCGGTTGGCCAGCAGACGGTGCCAAGCTGCCTCCAGGGGGCTTCGACCCCGCGCCGGGACGGCGCTGACAGGGAACTCAATCGTACTTGATGCGGGGATCGACTGCGGCATAGAGCACATCCGTGAGGAGATTCACCATGACGAAGATCGTGGCGATGAACAGGGTCGCCCCCTGGACAATGGGGTAGTCGCGCGCCTGAATAGACTCGTAAATCCACAGTCCAATGCCGGGCCAGGAGAAGATGGTCTCGGTCAGGATGGCCCCAGCCAGGAGACGGCCCACCTGGAGCCCGGTGACGGTCATGACCGGGAGGAGGGCGTTGCGCATGGCGTGGCGCAGGATCACCGAGCGTTGGGGAAGCCCCTTGGATTCCGCGGTCCGGATATAGTCCTGGGAGAGAACCTCCAACAGGCTGGCTCGCGTCATCCGGGCAATGACTGCCATGGGAATGGTCGAGAGGGCAATTGCCGGCAGGATCAGATGGCGAAGGCTGGAGACCAGGGCAGCCGAGTTCTTCGTGAGCAGGCAGTCCAGGATGTAGAAGTTTGTCACGGAGACCAGGGTGACATCCGTCCCGAGACGGAAGCCAGTGGGCAGCCAGCGCAGCATGACACCGAAGAACCAGGCCAGCATGAGGCCGAGCCAGAAAATCGGCATCGAGACGCCGGTCAACGCCACCAGCCGGGAGAACCCGTCGAAGAATGAATTCCGCCAGACGGCGGATATGATGCCCATCGGGACGCCGACCACGATGGCAATACAGATGGCGGATATCGCCAGCTCCACCGTGGCCGGGAAGCGCCGGACCAGGTCCCGGAGGACCGGGTCGCCTCGTAAGATCGAGGCTCCCAAATCGCCGTGGAGGACTTTGTCAACGTAGATGAAATACTGCGTGTAGAGTGGTTTATCGAGGCCGAGCTGTGCCCGCACCTCCGCCACGCGCTGGGGCGTCGCCCGCTCTCCCAGCATGGCGACGGCCGGATCGCCCGGGATGAGGTGAGTGAAGCTGAAGACGATGAGGGAGACCCCGATGAGGACGGGGACGATCGTGAGGAACCGCTTGATCGCATACTGGCCCACGTCGCCCCCGTCCTTTCTCGGTTCTCGCCTCTACTGAACCTGCACGGTATTGAAGTACTCGCTGCTGGTCGGATTGGCCACGTACCCCTTCACTTTCTTCAGGAACGCCAAGGGCGGCTGGTTGTGGGCGATGAAGAGACGGGCCACGTCGTCGTGGATCATCTGTTCCGCCTTGCGGTACAGCTCGGCCCGCTTCTCCTGGTCCGTCAGCTTCTGCGCCTGGAGCAGGATCTCCGTCAGTGGCTGATTGGCGTAGAAGCCCATTCGCGGGGCCCCGATCGCACAGAAGAAGTAACACACGAAGTTGTCCGGGTCACCATTGTCCCCGGTCCACCCAAGCATGAAGAGGGCCAACTGTCCGTTCCTTGACTTGTCGAGGTACACAGTCCAGTCCGTGGTCTGGAGCTGTACGGTGATCCCCACCTTGGCTAGATCGGCCGCGATGGCCTCGGCGATCTCCTTCGGATTCGGATAGTACGGCCGCGAGACCGGCATGTACCAGAACTGGAGTGGCTCCTTGCGGCCGTCGTCCCAGGTGATCTCCTTGATTCCCTGGCCGAAGCCGGCCTCCTTCAGGAGGTCGCGCGCCCGCTGGGGGTTGTACTCGTAATCCTTCAGCTCCTTGTTGTGCCCCCAGAGGGGTGGCGGCTGGAACTGGGTCGCAGCCATCCCGGTCCCCCCATACAGAGCGTCAACAATCCCCTTCTTATTGATGGCATGGGCGAAGGCCTGCCTGACGCGCTTGTCCTGGAACTCCTTCACCTTGAAGTTGAAGGCGACGTAGCCGGTGGTGTTGGTCGGGCGCAGGATGAGCTGGAGGTTCGGGTCGGCACGCACCACCTTCACGTCGTCCGGATTGACACCCTCCATCCCGTGGATCTCTCCCGCCTTCAGGGCGGCCAGACGTTGAGAGTTGTCTTTGATGTTCCGGACGATCACCCGCTGGACCTTGGCCGCGTCGGCCTTGTCCCAGTAATCCTTGTTGGCCTCCAGGATGACCTCCTGCCCTACCTTCCATTCGACGAACTTGAAGGGACCCGTTCCCACGGGGTGCTTCCCGAACGCCGTTCCCCACTGCTCCACCGCCTTGGGGCTCGCCAAGTCAAAGGTGAACATCGCCAGGTTAGCCAGGAACGGCCCCTGGGGCGACTTGAGGGTGATCCGAACCGTGGAGGGGTTGACGGCCTCGACCTTGGTGATAAGGCTCTTGTCATCGAAGCCGCCGAACTGCGCCCCGTAGTACTCGAAAGTCCTGCCTGCCTTAGTCAGGTTCTCGTGCTGGGGGTGGTTGCTGAAGCGCCAGCGGTCGAAATTCCAGACGACGGCGGCAGCGTCGAAGGGCGTGCCGTCATGGAACTTCACGTTCTTCTGCAAGGTGAAGGTCCAGACCGTGCCATCCGGGCTCACCTGCCACTTTTCGGCCAGGGCCGGGATGACCTCGGTCGTGGCGCCCTTGTACTTCGTCAGCCCCTCGTAGATCTGCCGGGTGATCCGCGAGGAAATCCCGTCGGTGATGATGGCGGTGTCGAGATCCACCGGCTCGCCCTGGCCCCCGAAGATGAAGGTGCTCTGCGCCAGGGCCGGTCCCGCCGCCAGGAGCACGAGTGTCAACGCGAACAGGCTCGTCAACCGGGTGATTCCTCTCATGGGTTCTCCCTCCTTCTGCTGTGGGAAGGTGGTTTTGCTCGCTGCCGCCGTCCAGAGCGGCCGCAGAGTTTGCGCGGAGGCGCCTCCCCTCTGCGGTGCTTACCCGAGTTGCCGCACCGCCTCCGCCATTCGATTCATTCCCTTCTCGATGTTCTCCAGCAGTCCCCCCTTTCCTACGAATGCGCGTGACTGGCGCGCTCCTTGAGCAGCCTGGACGCCAGGGGCGGGACCAGGTCGTCGACGTTGCCCCCGAGGAGGGCTACCTCCTTTACCAGTCGTGAACTGAGATACGTGTACGCCTGATTCGGCATGAGGAAGACGGTCTCGACCTCCTCGCTGATTTTCCGGTTCATGAGGGCCATGGCGAACTCCGCCTCGAAATCCGAGACGGCGCGGATCCCCCGGAGGATGACCTGGGCGCCCTTCTTGCGCACGTAGTCCACGGTGAGCTCGTCAAAGGTGTCTACTTCCACCTCCGTAAGCCCCCCGATGGCATCCCGGATGATGGCCAGCCGTTCCTCCAGGGTGAACAGCGGGCTCTTGTGCGGATTGCGCGCCACCGCCACGACGAGCCGGGGGAAGATCCGGAGCGCCCGCCGGACCAAATCGATATGGCCGTTGGTGAACGGATCGAAGGTCCCGGGGTACACCGCCGTTACCTGCATGCCGCCTCCTTCGTGTAGAGTGCGAGGCTACTCTCTCCGTAACGCCGACGCCAGATCCGTCGAAGGACACCCACCCGGTCCGGGAGCGGGGTCTTGTGAAAGGCCTGGGTCACGAGGGCGCCATTGTCGCTTAAAAGGGCTCCGTCGGCAAGTATTTCGATACATCGAGCCGCCAGATCCCCCGTGTAGGGTGGGTCCAGAAAGATGCAGTCAAACGTCTCCCCGGCCACCCCCAAGCGCCTCAGGGCCTGGAGGACGTCGCCGGCTCTGACGCGCGCCCGGTCCATGAGTTTCAGGGTCGCCAGATTGGACCGGAGGGTAAGGACGGCGCGGCGATCCCACTCGACAAACGTCGCTGTCGAGGCGCCCCGGCTCAGCGCTTCCAAGCCCACCGATCCCATCCCTGCGAAGAGATCGAGCACCCGTGCCCCCTGGACCCGGGCGCCCAGCACATTGAACACCGCCTGACGCAGGAGGTCGGAGGTCGGCCGGGTCTTGGTCCCCTTGGGGCTTTGCAAGCGCCGACCGCGATGTTCCCCTGCGCTGATCCGCATCGCTCGCCTCTGTCAACTAGTCGATTTGTCAATTGGTCAACTTGTCAAGACGCCTCGCTCATGCTGCTGACCGTTGCTCTTAACTCGACCAATCGACAATTCGACAACTCGACTAATTGACAGCTCATCCGACCTGCGCCAGGCCCAAACGGGCGGCCCAGCGCTCTTCCATCGCCGCCCGGACCGCCTCCCACACCCCATCCAGCGCCGGCGCCTCTGCCAGCGCCCCCATCGCCTCGGCCCGGGCGGTCTCCAATAGGCGGAGATCGGCCGTGAGATCTCCCAGCTGAAAGCCGTCCAGACCCGACTGTCGTGTGCCGAAGAATTCCCCGGGACCGCGTAGCTTGAGGTCCGCTTCCGCCAGCGCGAATCCGTCCTGCTCGCGTGTGAGGGCCTCCAGCCGGGCCCTCGCCTCCTCCCCGATCTCCTGCCGATCCGCCACGACAAAGCACACGGCAGGGCGCTCGCTCCGTCTCACCCGCCCACGGAGCTGATGGAGTTGCGCCAGGCCCAGGCGATCGGCATCCTCGATGACGATGGCCGTGGCCTCGGGCACATCCACCCCCACCTCGACCACCGTCGTCGCCACCAGCAGGCGATTCGTTCCGTCACGGAAGGAGGCGATCGTTGTCGCCTTCTCCGCGGACGGCAGGCGGCCGTGAACCAGGCCGACCCCGAATGCTCCCAGGGGCCCCCGTCGGTAGGCGTCGGCCGTCTGGACGGCCGCCTTGAGCTCAGCGGCCGACTCCTCCACCACCGGGCAGACGATGTAGGCACGTTCGCCCCGAGCCAGGCGTGCTTTCAGATCGGCCTCGATACGCCAGCGCTCCCGGTCCTCTATCCAGATCGTCGTGACCGGCTGGCGGCCTGGCGGCAGCTCGTCAATCACAGATAGGTCGAGGTCCCCGTAGAGCACCAGGGCCAGGCTGCGCGGGATGGGTGTGGCGGTCATGACCAGCACGTCCGGGTGTGCGGCCTTCCTCTGCAGGCCGGCTCGCTGCAGGACCCCGAAGCGGTGCTGCTCGTCCACCACGACGAAGCCGAGGCGGCCGAAGGCAACGTCCGGCTGCAAGAGGGCGTGGGTGCCGATGGCGAGACATGGCGACGTGCTCGCCAGAAGCTCCAGCGCCTGGCGCCGAAGGGACCCGGCTGTGGCGCCAGCCAGGTGCACGACCCGGACCCCGAGGGGTTCGGCCAGGGCCCGCGCCCGCTCGGCGTGCTGGGCAGCCAGGATCTCCGTCGGAGCCATGATCGCCGCCTGATAGCCATCTCCGACCGCCGTGAGAGCGGCCAGGAAGGCGACCACGGTCTTTCCCGATCCGACGTCCCCCTGGAGGAGGCGCTGCATCGGCCTCCCCTGGGCCATGTCCCTCCAGATGGCCTCCAGGGCGCGCTCCTGCGCCGGCGTCAGCGTGAAGGGCAAGGCCGCCCGCGCCCGCTCCGCCAACGCATTTGGCGCCTCAAAGGCGATCCCGGGTTCCGCCGCGCGGGCCGCACGCTGCCGGAGGATCGCCAGGCTGAACAGAAAGAATTCGTCAAAGGCGAGCCGGCGGCGGCCCACCAGGGCCTCCGCCATCTCGTTCGGGAGATGGAGACTCTCGACCGCCCGAGCAAGCGAGAGCAAATGGTGCCGCTCTCGGACGGCCGCGGGCAAAGGATCCGAGAGGTCGCCCGCGTGTTCCCGGACCAGGTCGGCCAGCCAGCGCCGAAGAAATCGCTGACTCAGCCCGGCCGTGAGCGGATAGATGGGGACGATGCGTCCCGTGTGATAGCCCGCCTCGGCGGGGTCCTG
>CAZXXV010000271.1:5035-6525 GCA_964644725.1 uncultured bacterium | reverse complement strand
CCTGAGGGGATTTCTATCTCTTGAGAGGATCTCCCGGAGAGAGTGCACAGAGGCACTGACAGAGGAGGTTACGCAATTACGCAAGCCTGGCCTTAGGCTGCTGACCTGCCCTACGCCAGGTTGACGGCCTCCACGGGAATGAAGCTATCTTGCGTGCCGGCGAGCGAGGCGGGACGCCGTGGGCCGATGACCTCTCGGATGGAGCCGAGGAGGCCGCGACCGGTCACCTCGGCCACCTGCACCCTGGCGAGCCCTCCCCGCAGCGTGGAATCTCCCGCGAACCAGACCCGCAGATAATTGTCGCTGAGCCCCTCGAGTAGCCCGTCCAGCCCGTCGCGATCCAGGACCACGACCGTGAGCTTCTCGCCAAGGAACCGACGGCGGAAGCCCTGGGCCTTGCGAGCAGCCAGGGCGCGTAACGCCCGGCTCCGCTCTGCCTTCACCGCCTTGGGCACCTGCTCCGGATATCCTGCGGCGTCGGTTCCCGGCCGGCGGGAGTAGCTGAAGACGTGCAACCCGGCGATGGGCAGCGCCTCGAGGAGATCGTATGTCCTGCGGAAGGCCTGGTCATCCTCCCCCGGGAACCCCACGATGACGTCGCCGCTCACGGCGATCCCCGGGACCTCGGTCGCCAGGTGCTCGACCAGCTCCCGGAACTGCGCGGCCGTATGGCCGCGGCGCATTCGGCGGAGGATCCGCTCGTCCCCGCTCTGGAGCGGCAGGTGAAGGTGGCGGCAGAACCGGGGCGATTCGGCCAGAAGCCGGATGAGGGCCGGCTTCACCTCGTGAGGATCCAGCGAACTCAATCGAATCCGCGGCGCCTCATCCAGGGAGGCGATCTGCAGGCACAGGTCGGAAAGCGACGTCGGTGGCAGAAGATCCCGTCCGTAGGTCCCCAGGTGGATACCCGTCAGCACGACCTCGGGAAAGCCCGCGGCGTGCAAGCGTCGAATCTCAGCGAGGATCCGCTCGGGCCGCTGGCTGCGATTGCCGCCGCGTACCTCGGGAACGATGCAGAAGCTGCAGCGATAGTTGCAGCCGTCCTGCACCTTGAGAAACGCCCGTGTCCGGTCTGAATCGATCGCCGGCCCGTAGTCACCCAACTCACGGTGGTCACTGCAGTCCCCGACAAGCACCCGGGCTCCGCCATTCTTTCTGGAATCCCGGAGGTGGGCCAAGAGCAGAGGCTTCTCCCCATTGCCCACGACCAGGTCCACTCCTGGAATCGCGGCCGCCGCCTCGGGCTCGGCCTGGGCGTAGCAGCCCGTGACCGCCACCAGTGCCGAGGGGTTCCGGCGCACCGCCTGCCGCGCCAGCCGGCGCGAGTCCGCATCCGCCTCGGCCGTGATGGTGCAGGTGTTGATCACGTATACATCCGCCGTGCCATCGAAGGGGACGATCTCGCATCCTTCGGTCTGCGCCCTGCCGCGAAGCGCATCCGTCTCGAACTGGTTCAGGCGGCACCCCACCGTGGCAAAGGCGATTCGCAT
>CAZXXV010000271.1:0-4935 GCA_964644725.1 uncultured bacterium | reverse complement strand
GCCCACGCCCACCACGATGCGTTCGAGTTGGACGAGGTTCATCACGTCCTCGCGGTTGTAATCGAGAAGCAGCCTCAGGGCATCATGATCTCCCTGGGTTTCGTACCGCGCCCAGAGATACAGGGCGTCCCATCCATTCATCCCCCGCGTGGCCCGGGCGATCCCGAAGCGTTCTTCCATCCGCTTCAGGCCACCCTTCAATCCAACGCGCCGGCACTCCCGGAGCAAGTCCAGGGACCGGAAACGGGATCGCAAGTCGAGCCGGGTCTGGCGCTCGAGGATCGGCAGGTCGAACCGGTCCCCGTTGTAAGTGCAGAGGGTATCCACGCCCTCCAGCGCCTCCCACACGGCCACATCGGTGATCTCTCCACCCACGAGCTGGCGGAACCCGCGGTCTTCGCGGTAGATCCCGACCACCGTCACCTGACCGCCGACGCAAGTCTCAATGTCCAGATAGGCCTTCACGGTCTCGGCCTCATTGCGTGCCTCACGAGCTCCAGTCGAGGATACCACACGAGATCAGCAATGCAATGCCGAAACCGAACCGAAGCAGCCTCGGATCGCCGGGCTTCCGGCAAGATCTCCCTTGCGAATTGCGCGCCGGTATGCTTATCCTTTGATGTCACGGGAGGCCACGCCATGCCCGACGCGTCTGACAGGCGTCAGTTCGCCCGATACCTGATCCAGCTCCCGCTCCTGCACAAGGCAGGACGCCCTGCGCCCCTCAAGGTCGGGGTGGGCTGGACCAAGAATCTGAGCGTGGGTGGCGCCTGTGTGGAGCTGGCCGAGCGCCTCCAGGCCGAGACCCCCCTGCGCATCCGCCTTCAGACGGACCAAGGCGCCATCGATGTCGAGGCGCACGTGGTCTGGGCCGGGGATCCGGCTCCGACGGGTGGAGGCATCCTTCACGGCGTGACCTTCGCGGAGATTGCGCCCGAACAACTCCAGGCCCTCCAGGCTTTGCTTCTCTCCAAGGGAGAAATGCGGCAGGCTGGGGTCCGCCTTCCGCTGGAACTCTCCGTGACGTGCCAGCCTAAAGGCCAGGCGGGTCCTCCTCTTCAGGGGCAGACAGGCAATTTGAGTCGCGGGGGGCTCTTGCTCCGCCTCCCCCAGGCCCTTGCTCCAGAAACGGTGGTGGAACTCACCCTTCACACCCCCTACGGACCGCTCACGGCGGAGGGGGCGGTCGTCTGGGTACAGCCGCCCGACCAGGGGACGCCAGGAGAACCGATTCGACACGGCGTTCGTTTCACGGCCCTCGGCTGGTCCACCACATTGTCCCTGGGTCTCGTCCTGGCAGAGCCTCTGTAGCGTTGTCATCGCCCCCCGGGGCACCCTCGTCCCTTGCCTGGCTTTTGGCCGACCGCCACTTGGTCGCAGAGGGGTGCCGGATTTCCGTCGGATACCAAAGGCCAAACCTCGAACCTCACTGTAAGAACCCACGCTAACCCCGCTCTAGCCTTGGCAGAGGCAACCATGACCTTTCCGACGAAGACACACTCGGCACCCATCTTGCCTATCCATCCAGCGGGTGGCGTTCCCCGTAGCATCCTCAACCACTAATGAGGAACGGAACGTCATGCCGTGGGCCCGGATGGACGCCATTCATGCATTTCCCCCGCGACAGCGCTCTCGCGACACACCTCTGAACCAGGCTCGACAGGATCGCAGCGAATGAACGATCAGTTGGACATGAAGCCGGGCTCTGAAGGGAGGCCTCCGTCTCACAGAACGGAGCAACGACGGCATCCGCGGTATTCGATTCGGCTCCCGCTCCTGCACAAAGCACAATCATCCGGGGCCGACCGAGCCGAGATGGGCTGGACCCACAACATGGGCGAAGGCGGAGCCTGTGTGGAGGTGAGCGAGCGCCTTCAACCCCAGGGACCGATCCGCGTGCGTCTTCAGACGGCCAGGGGCGCCATCGAGTTGGAAGCGAAGGTGGTCTGGTCAAGGGAGCCCGGCTCGGCAGGGGGCGGCGTCCTCCACGGGATGGCCTTTACCCAGATCCCCCCCGAGCAGGTCGAACCTTTCCGGGAGTTACTCCTCTCCAAGGGGCCGGTGCGCCACGCCGGGGTCCGGTGGCCATTGAATCTCTCCGTCACATGCCAGCCCAAGGATCAGGAGGGACTGTCGTTCCAGGGCTGGACGGGAGACATTGGTCGGGGGGGACTCCTGCTCCGCCTTCCGGAGGCCCTGCCTCCCGGCACGAGACTCGAGGTCACGCTTTCGGCACCCCAGGAGCCGCTCACGGTGCAGGGCGAGGTGGTCTGGGTCGAGCCGGCGGAAAGACTGAGCCCCGGAGAGCTGGTCAGTCACGGCCTTCGCTTTACGTCCCTCGGTCCCTCGCTCTCCATGGCCCTCGGCTTCTTACTCGCAGAGCCGCTCTAGGGGTCGTCGTCTTCCTCGTCAACGGTCCCCAGCGCCCCGGCACGATCGCGCGATCCAACCTGCCCGTCTGCGCGTCTTCACCTCGCAGAATCAGGCGCTGGATCATTCAGCCCGGCGAGTGTTTCAACCGAACGCACTGATACCCTACCCTAGCTACGATCGACTCCTGTTAATTCGCCCGCTGTTTCCCACGTTGCCGAGAACCAGCTTGACAGTGGCCATACCCACTGGGACAATCCGGCCCGACGATCCTCGCTTTCCCGGGAGCTGCTATCATGCGCATCGGGATCATCGGCTTGCCGGCGACAGGAAAGACGACGCTGTTCGACCTGCTCTGCACAGCAGGTGGCGGCCACGTCAGCCACCATGGCGCGAATGAGCCGAGCGTGGCCGTCGTGAAGGTTCCCGACCCTCGGCTGGAGCGATTGGCGTCCCTGATCTTCAAGCCCAAGAAGGTCACGCATGCCACGATGGAGTTCGTGGACTTCTTGGCCCTGACCCGAGGCACGGGGAAGGGCGAAGGGCTGGGCAGCCACTACCTGGCTCAGATGCGCCAGGTGGATGCCCTCCTGCACGTCCTGCGCGACTTCGAGGATCTCGGCATCGCCCACGTCGAGGGCAAGGTGGATGCGGCGCGGGACGCCATCCTCGTAAACACCGAACTCCTCCTGGCGGACCTGGACACCGTGGAGAAACGCATCGGGCGCGTGGAGGCAGACCTCAAGAAGATCAAGAAGGAGGAGGCCGTCAAGGAGCTGGAACTCCTGAAGCGCTGCCGGCCCTGGCTGCTGGAGGAGAAACCGATCCGCGACCTCGCGCTCACCGAGGACGACCGGAAGGTCCTGCGGGGATTCGCCCTCCTCACGGCCAAGCCCATGCTCCTCCTCCTCAACATCGGCGAGGGCAAGCTGGGCAAACCGAACCCGACCCAGGATCGTTTGCGGCGCGCCCTGGGTGGGAAGGGCGTCGCCGTGATCCAGCTCTGCATCAAGACGGAGCTGGAGGTAGCCCAACTGCCGCCCGAGGACGCGGAAGCGTTCCGCAAGGATCTCGGCCTCCAGGCGGGCGGCTTCGCCCGGGTGCTCAAGGCCTGTTACGACCTGCTGGGACTCCTCACCATCTACACCGGCGAAGGCGGCGAAGAGACCCGCGCATGGACCATTCCTGCGGGCACCACGGCGCTCAAGGCGGCGGGCGCGATCCACAGTGATCTGGAGCGGGGTTTCATCCGGGCCGAGGTGATCAATTGCGCGGAGCTGGAGGCCGCCGGTTCTCTGGCTGCGGCCAAGAAGAAGGGCATCCTCCGGGTCGAGGGCCGGGACTACCGGGTGGCCGACGGGGATGTCTTCACCGTGCGGTTCAACGTGTGAGCGCTAAAGAGGGAGCGGCGAGGTTTTCAACTCAACAGGAGGGAGCTTGAAAGGTCTGGTCCTCTTTCCCGATGGATCCTACCGCTGAAGGAGGTTCCCGAGCCCAAGGTGGGGAACAATCCATACGCTCCCCAGGATGTCCTGATCGAGGTGGGCTATTGCGGCATCTGCGGGACCGACGTGCACAATAAGAAAAAGCGTACGGCGGTTCGATGGTTCGGGTGTTCGGTGGTTTAGGGACGATCGAACGACCGGACGGGGTAGATGCGGTAGAAAACACGGGCTGCAGGTTTTCCTGCAGCCCGTGTTTGGTTTTGCAGCCTGAGGCATGACCAACGCTTTGATCACCCGATACTGCACGCCCCTTAGCACATAGGGGAGATCACCGCGGAGGACACTACCTGCCAGGTGACGGGGGTGGAGGTGGCGGCGGAAGCTGGGTCGGCGTTCCTCCAGGCGGTGGAGGAGGGGCCAGCTCCCCCCCAGGCGGACCCGGCGGGGCCGGTACTCCGGCCTGGGCTGGTGTCCCAGGGGTACCTGGCGTCCCGGGCGCGCCTGCTGGTCCGATGGCACGCGTAGACGGCTCTCCGGCCGGCGCCGTCTGAGGCGGCGAATAGAATGGCGGGAGCGTCGAGTGAATGCGCTCGATCCTGCTCACCTGCGACCTCGGGATCCTGAGGTCCCCGCCAGGGCGCACGATCACGACCCAGTCACCCTCCTCGTACGTCTCTCTTCCCCAAATGCTCTCGCCGTTTGTGAGATAGACCGTGTCTGCGCGCGCATCGGTCGCCAGGACAACCCACGCGAGCGCCACGACGACCACCCAGATCCTGCGCATTCGCTGTCCTCCTCTTTGCGCGAGCAACCCTCGGGCTCCGCTCTGGAGCCGGATGGGCATCCACCCGAAAGCCGCTACCGCGGAGAGCCCCCGGAGCATCTCCGGCGAGATCCGCCGTTCCCGATCCACAAGCGTACCGTCCACATCCAGCACGATCAGGCGATACGGCCCATCAACGGAAGACATACCCCTGTCGAAACGCCCACCCACGGGCATCCTCTCGATTTAGATTAGATGCGCCCGGCACATGCGTCAAGGTCTTTCCCCGCCGCACGCCGGAAGCCAGGGCTCCGGCAAAGTCGCGCCACAATCATTAGCAGCAGGCAGATGAATTTG
>CAZXXV010000270.1:0-6541 GCA_964644725.1 uncultured bacterium | reverse complement strand
GAAAGATCCGATCCGGGCGCCGCGGGGCACGGCCCTGTCGTGCAAGGGTTGGCACCAGGAAGCGGCCATGCGCATGCTCATGAACAACCTCGATCCCGAGGTGGGCGAGCGGCCGCAGGATCTGGTGGTGTACGGCGGCACCGGGAAGGCAGCCCGGAACTGGGAGTGCTATTACCGGATCGTCGAAAGCCTCAAGGCCCTGGAGAATGACGAAACCCTCCTGGTCCAATCCGGCAAGCCCGTCGGGATCTTCCGGACCCACACATTTGCCCCGCGCGTCTTGATCAGCAACGCGATGCTGGTCCCCGCCTGGGGCAACTGGGAGAAGTTCCGCGAGCTGGAGGAACTGGGCCTCACCATGTACGGGCAGATGACCGCCGGCAGCTGGATCTACATCGGCACGCAGGGCATCCTCCAGGGAACGTACGAGACCTTCGCCGCCGCGGCCCGGAAGCACTTTGGCGGGAGCCTCCGGGGCCGGCTGGTTCTCACCGCAGGTCTGGGCGGGATGGGTGGCGCCCAGCCGCTCTCCGTCACCATGAACGACGGCGTGATCCTCGCCATCGAAGTGGACCCGAAGCGCATCGAGAAGCGGGTCAAGACCGGCTACTGCGAGGTCATGACGACGAACCTGGACGAGGCGCTGGATCTCGCCCTGACCGCCAAGCAGCAGGGCATCCCCAAATCCATCGGCCTGGTCGGAAATGCCGCCGAGGTGCATCCCGAGATCCTCCGGCGCGGCATCCTGCCCGACCTCATGACCGACCAGACCTCCGCCCACGACGCCCTGAACGGGTACGTCCCCGCGGGATTGACCCTGGAGGAGGCGCGCGACCTCCGGGTGAAGGACCCCCAGGAGTACATCAATCGCGCCATGGACTCCATGGCCCTGCACGTCCAGACCATGCTGGACTTCCAGAAGCGCGGGGCTATTGTCTTCGACTACGGCAACAACATCCGAGCCCAGGCCATGGCCCGGGGTGTGAAGAACGCCTTCGACTTCCCCGGCTTCGTCCCCGCCTTCATCCGGCCGCTGTTCTGCACCGGGCGCGGCCCATTCCGCTGGGCCGTCCTGTCTGGTGATCCGGCCGACATCGCCCGCATCGATGATGTGGTCCTGCGCGAGTTCAAGGACGACGCCTCGCTCACCCGCTGGATCGCCCTGGCGCGGGAGAAGGTCCACTTCCAGGGGCTCCCTGCGCGGATCTGCTGGCTGGGGTATGGCGAGCGGGACCGCCTCGGCGTCCTGGTGAACCGCATGGTGCGATCCGGCGAGCTCAAGGCACCCGTGGTCTTCGGCCGCGACCACTTGGACGCCGGCTCGGTGGCCTCGCCCAATCGCGAGACCGAGGCCATGCGGGATGGAAGCGATGCCATCGCCGACTGGCCCATCCTGAACGCCCTGCTCAACACGGCGGCCGGAGCCTCCTGGATCTCGGTCCATCACGGCGGCGGGGTGGGCATCGGATACTCGATCCATGCCGGCATGGTGGTAGTGGCCGACGGCACGCCCGACACCGAGGCGCGCCTCCAGCGGGTGCTCACCACCGACCCCGGCACGGGCATCATGCGGCACGCGGATGCCGGATATCCGGAGGCCATGGCCGCGGCCAAAGCGAAGGGGGTCAAGATCCCGGGCCTGCAGGGATAGGCAGCCTGGGCGCCCCCCTCGCGCACGACGCCGCACCCTCCGGCGCATAGTAGCGTTCCGGTGGCGGGCGAGCCGGGACTGTCTTCCACGATGAGCCTCGCAGCGCCGTCTCATGTGGACGACCCGTTCATCCCCTGGAATCCCGGCAGGGGTCGTCCGCGTCTCCCCTCTTCCCCACTCGGAGGTGCGCCGTGATCCCCTACAGAGAGTTCTTCATGCGCCACTGGCGGAGGATCCTCATCGGGGGAGCGACGGCTCTGGTTGTCTTCGCCCTGGTCGGATTCTTCGTCGTCCCTCCGATTCTCAAGTCGGTCGTGACGAAGCAGCTCACGGCGGCCCTCCACCGGGACGTCAGCATCCGGGAGGTGCGCTTCAACCCCTTCGCCCTCTCCGTCACGGTGCGGGGTCTCGCGATCAAAGAGCCGAAGGGCGCGGAGACCTTCGCATCCCTCGAAGAGCTCTATGTAAACCTCGAGACCTTTTCCCTGCCCCGCTGGGCAGTCGTCGTGAGCGAGTTTCGCCTGACCAAGCCCTTCCTCCGCGTCGTCCACCGCCCGGATCAGTCCTACAACTTCTCGGATCTCTTACCGAGCCAGGAAACGCGGCCGACCGCGCCGGCAACGCCTCTGCGCTTCTCGGTCAACAACATCCGGATCGTGGACGGCGGGGTGGATTTTCTGGACGAGCCAGCGGGGAAGAAGCATACCGTCCGGGAGGCGAACCTCGGCATCCCGTGGATCTCCAATATCCCGTCCAGCGTCGAGATCTTTGTCGAGCCGGGCGTCTCCGTTCTGGTCAACGGAACCCGGTACGCCATCAAGGGAAAGACGAAGCCGTTCGCCGACTCTCAGGAAACCGCGCTGGACGTCAACATCGCGGACCTCGACCTTCCGTACTACCTCGCCTATGTCCCCCCGGAGCTGCTGACGTTCGCCTTGCCCTCGGGCCGGCTGGACGCGAAGCTCGGCGTGGTGTTTGTCCGCCAGAAGAAGGGAGGGCAGACTCTCTCAGTGAAGGGCGACGTCGGGCTGCGCGACCTGGCGGTCGATGACAAGCAGGGCAATCCGGTCGTCCGGATTCCCGCCTTTGGTCTCGGCCTCGCCTCGGTCGAGCCGCTGGTTCGCAAGGTGCACCTATCCACGATCTCGCTCCAGTCTCCCGAGCTGACGGTCCGCCGGGAAAAGACGGGCATCACCAATCTGGAGACTCTGCTGCCCAAGCGAGCGCCGGCGCAGCCGTCGGCCGAAAAGGCACCCGAACCGGCGGGCGAGAGCCTGGTCCTGGATGTGGACGAAATCAGCATTGCGGGCGCGAAAGTCCTCTTCTCGGACCTGTTCACCAGGTTGCCTTTCAAGACCACCGTCGACCCGATTGACGTGAAGGTCCTCCAACTCAGCAACCGCCCGAACACCAAGGGCAGCTATAGCCTCACCATGAAGACCGAGGCGAAAGAGGAGGTCGCCCTCGAAGGGGAGATGTCCCTCACGCCTCTCTCGACGGAGGGCAAGGTCGAGGTCAAGTCTGTCCCCCTCAAGAAATATGCCCCCTATTACCGCGACAGCATCCTCTTCGACATCGAGAGCGGAAAGCTCGACCTCTCCAGCAAGTATCGGTACGCCCAGGGTGAGGGGGAACCCGAGATCGTGGCGTCGGAGGCAGCGGTGTCCCTGAACGCTCTTCGGCTGAAGCGACCCGAGGAGACCGGCGACTTCCTGCGGATTCCCACCCTCGCCATCAAGGATACCGTGGCTGACCTCTCCCAGAGGCGCCTCACCGTAGGGTTGCTGTCCACGAAGAATGGGGCGCTCAGCGCCAAGCGCCTTCCGAACGGAGAAGTGGACCTTCAGAAGCTCACAGCACCTGCGCCACCCGGTGATGCACAGACAACACCGCCCCCTGCCCACCCGGAACAGAAGCCGTGGGTCCTCACGCTGGCCCGCCTGGCTCTGGACCAGTACGCGGCGACCCTTGAAGATCGGACACCATCCGAGCCCATCACCTTGACCGCCGAGAAGATCCGCGTGAACGCCGAGAACATCTCGACGGCGAAGAACACCACCGGAAAGCTGAGTCTGGCCCTACTCCTCGATCAGACCTCCACCATTTCCACCAATGCCGTCGTCGGCCTGGACCCGGTTCGTGCCGATGGGCGTGCGGAGATCGCCGGCATCGTGCTGAAGCGTTATGCCCCCTACTACAAGCACCTCGTGGCATTCGACGTGCAGGACGGCACCCTCGACGTTGCCACCAATTACCGTCTCAGCCAGGGGAAGAACGCCCTCGACATCAAGCTGGCGGGATTGTCCTCTGCCCTGCGAACCCTCCGGCTGGCGACGCGCGACACGTCCCAGGAGTTTCTGAGCATTCCTCTGCTGGCGGTCAGCAACACCGGCCTCGACCTTTCGCAGAGAGAAGTGTCGGTCGGCGACCTGTCCACAGAGCGTGGAGGCGTCCTCGTTTCGCGATCACGTGAAGGCGAGATCAACCTCACGAAGTTACTCCCCCGCACCTCCGCCGCCGCTTCCGGCCCTGTAGAAGGGGCGAAGACGGCGTCAAGCGCCGCGGCCCCCGCCGAACCCGAACGCCCGTGGTTGGTCAAGGCCAGCGGCATCTCCGTGAGTCAGTATCGTATCCAGGTCGAGGATCAGGTGCCCTACGAGCCGGTCCGCCTGGTCGTCGAGGATGTGAACCTCAAGGCCGAGAATCTTTCGACGGCGGAGAACCAGACGGGGAAGGCCTCCCTGGCGCTGCGTCTCGATAAGGGCACCTTCTCATCCGAAGGATCCGTAGGCCTGACCCCTGTCGTTGCCGATCTCCAGATGGCTCTGAAGGAGCTGGATGTTCGCCCCTTCCAGCCCTATTTCACCGACAGGGTGAGGATCGTTGTCACGGGTGGCCGCGTCTCGACGGAGGGTCACCTCGCGCTCAGCATCAAAGAGCCGGCTGGACTCCAGGCGACCTACACAGGGAATGCCTCCCTCGGCAAGTTTGCCGCCATCGACAAGATCAGCAGCGAGGACGTGCTCAGGTGGGAGTCCCTTGCTCTCAGCGATCTCTCCGTAGGCTACAATCCCCTCAAGATCCGCGCCAAGCGGGTTGCCCTGGCTGATTTTTTTGCTCGGGTACTCATTCAGCCGAATGGAAGGCTGAACTTGCAGGAGATCCTCGTGCCGTCGGAAGAACCGAAGCCGGCCGAGCAGGCAAAGCCTGTGGAGCAAGAGAAACCGGCGTCGCAGTCTAGCCAGGCCTCCAAGCCGGAGCCTTCCCCCCAAACGGCACCGGGAGCTCCCACGGACATTCAACTCGAGGAGGTCACCTTCCAGGGAGGGCGCATCCAGTTTACGGACCGGTCCCTCAAGCGGAACTACTCCGCGGAGATGACCGAGATCGGCGGGCGAGTGTCGGGGCTCTCCTCTGAGGAGACCAGCTTGGCGGATGTTGAGCTTCGCGGCAAGATGAATAATTCGGCCCCACTCGAAATCACCGGAAAGGTCAATCCGCTCAAGCGAGACCTCTTCGCGGATGTCCGCGCGAGATTCACCGGTATGGACCTCAGCCCGACGTCACCCTACGCTGGAGAATACGTCGGGTACACCATCGAAAAGGGCAAACTCTCCTTCGATCTGAAGTACCATATCGATAAGAGGAAGCTCGATTCGGAGAACAAGGTCTTCATCGACCAATTCACGTTCGGGGAGAAGGTGGACAGCCCCACCGCCACCAACCTTCCGGTGAGGCTGGCGGTGGCTCTACTCAAGGACAGGAACGGGGAGATTCATCTCGACCTCCCCGTGACGGGAAGTCTCGATGACCCGGAATTCAGCATCTGGGGGGTCATTTGGCAGATTCTCGGAAATCTGATCACCAAGGCGGTGACATCCCCATTTGCCCTGCTCGGCGCAGCGTTCGGCGGCGGGGAAGAGCTGCAGCAAGTGGAATTTGATTATGGTCTCGCCACCATCACTCCCGAAGGAGCGAAGAAGCTTGACGTGCTGGCGAAGGCCTTGTCGGAGAAGCCCTCGCTGAAGCTTGATATCACGGGCTACGTTGACCCGGAGGCCGACCGGGAAGGGTTGAAGCAGTACCTGTTGCAGCGCAAAGTCAAGGCCCAGAAGTTGAATGACCTGGCGAAGAAAGGTGCGTCCGCTCTTCCCGTGGATGACGTCACCGTGGCGCCCGAGGAGTACGAGAAATATCTCACCCTGGCATACCGGGCTGAGAAGTTTCCGAAGCCCCGCAATTTCATCGGTATGGTAAAGAGTTTGCCCGTCCCGGAGATGGAAAAGCTCATCCTGACCCATATCGAGGTGGGCGACGAGGAGCTTCGCACGCTCGCCTCTCAGCGCGCGAATGCCGCGAGAGAGGCCATCTTGCATGCGGGGCAGATTGACGGGGAGCGGTTGTTCATCGTCGAGCCGAAAACCCTTGCCCCGGACAAGAAGGAAAAGGAGAAGAACAGCCGCGTGGAGTTCAAGATAGGGTAGCCTGGGAAATACCCGGGCCGTGCCCGACGCCGCTGGGCCCGACATGCGGATGCCGGGGTTCACGAGGTGGTGACAGCGGCCAAAGCCAAGACTGTGAAGATTCCGATGCCGGCGGACTGACTGAACCGCCGAACTGTCGAACGGTCGAACGCTTTTGGGAGAAACGCCATGATCCAGGCCGATCTGATCATCGAAGGGGCGGCAGAACTGCTGACGCTGTGCGGGAACTCCAGCCGGCCTCGCCGAGGCGAGGAAATGCGGGAGCTGGGGATCATCCGGCAAGGGGCCCTGGCTGCCCGACGGGGAAAGATCGTCTGGGTGGGCACGACCGCCGACCTCCTGACCTCGGTAAGGCCCATGGCCTTCTCCAAGCTCATCGACGCCTACCGCAAGACGGTCATGCCCG
>CAZXXV010000269.1:0-6566 GCA_964644725.1 uncultured bacterium | reverse complement strand
GCATCATCCGGCAGGGGGCCCTGGCTGCCCGACGGGGAAAGATTGTCTGGGTGGGCACGACCGCTGACCTCCTGACCTCCGTGAGGCCCGTGGCCTTCTCCAAGCTCATCGACGCCTACGGCAAGACGGTCATGCCCGGGCTGGTGGACCCGCACACGCATCTCGTCTTCGCGGGCACCCGCGAGAACGAGTTCGCCATGCGGATCCAGGGCAAGACCTACCAGGAGATCGCGGCGGCGGGCGGCGGCATCAACGCCACCGTGGCCGCGACCCGCA
This sequence comes from uncultured bacterium, assembly GCA_964644725.1. Taxonomy (GTDB): domain Bacteria; phylum Methylomirabilota; class Methylomirabilia; order Methylomirabilales; family 2-02-FULL-66-22; genus 2-02-FULL-66-22. The sequence continues at coordinate 6,290 of CAZXXV010000269.1, read as the reverse complement.
AGGCCGGCCGGCAGGAGTTAAAGGCGGCGGCCCGCAAGTCCCTGGACCGCATGCTGGCGCTGGGGACCACTACCGTCGAGGCCAAGAGCGGCTATGGCCTGGAGCTGGAAACCGAGTTGAAGATGCTGGAGGTCATCCGGGAGCTCAACGAGGAAGGGCCCATGACGGTCATCCCGACCTTCATGGGGGCCCACGAGATCCCGCCGGAGTTCCGGCAGAATCCCGAAGCCTACGTGGACCTCGTCATCACCCGGATGATCCCGGAGGTGGCGGCGCGGAAGCTGGCCCGGTTCTGCGACGTGTTCTGCGAGACGGGGGTGTTCTCCGTGGAGCAGTCAGAGCGGATCTTCCGCGCGGCGGCAGCCGTCGGCCTCGAACCGCGGGTGCACGCCGACGAACTGACCGACCTGGGGGGCGCGGCCATGGCCGCCCGGATCAAGGCTCATACCGCCGATCACCTGCTCCATGCCAGCGACGACGGCATTCGCCAGATGGCTACGGCCGGAGTCATAGCCGTCCTTTTGCCCGGCACCGCCTACTTCCTCCACCTGCAGCGATACGCCCGGGCTCGGGACATGATCGCCGCCGGGGTCCCCGTGGCCCTGGCCACGGATTTCAACCCCGGCTCGTGCATGACCGAGTCCATGCCCCTGATCATGAACATCGCCTGTACCCAGATGCGGATGCTGCCGGCCGAGGCGATCTCGGCCGCGACCATCAACGCCGCCTGGGCCATCGGTGAGGAGGACTGCGCCGGTAGCCTGGAGGTGGGCAAGCAGGCCGACATCCTGATCCTGGATTCCCCCAGCCACGAGCACCTGTGCTACCACTTCGGCGTCAACCTCGCGGACACGGTGGTCAAGAACGGCAAGGTCGTCGTCGAGGGCGGCCAGCGCGTCCGCTGAACAACTGTCGACTCGTCAATTCGTCAAATTGTCGATTCGTCTAGCCACACAGAACACCCCGCCGGGCTGACCATTTGACTAATCGACCATTCGACTAATTGACCCTTCGTCAATTGGTCGATTTGTCAATTGGGGAAGGCGCGCGAAGGGTTCTGACTATTTGACTGATTGACAAATTTTCTTTCGTTTCCCCCAATGAGCCATTCAGTCTTGGCATTCTTGGCGCCTTGGCGGTTAAGAATTTCGGACTGGGGGTAGAACCGGCACCATGCCGACGCCGCCTCCTGCTGGGCTATTGATCGTTTGGTCCGTGGGTCTATTTCTCGATCGGGAATCCCTTGGCCGCCCAGTCGAGAATCCCGCCCTCCAGATTGTAGATCTTGGTGAGCCCTGCGGCCGCAGCCAGGTCGCAGGCGAGAGCGCTCCGAATCCCCTCGGAACAGACGAAGACTACGTTGTCGGTTTTCAGGTACTTCCACGGATTCTCGAGCAGGGTGTCTAGGGGGACCAATCTGGTTCCCGGAATGCGCCCTTCCTGTGATACTTCGTTGGGCGTCCGCACGTCTATCCAGGTCGCGCTGTGGCTGTCGTAGATCTCCTTGGCCTTGGCGGCATCTATCCGCTCGAAAGGTTCCTCCTCTTCGATTGGTTGCTGGGCCACGACCTTTCCTCCTCCTCGCTTTGGCGGGATCTGGCCGCGTATGAACTGCTTGAGGGGACTCCGCTGCCCCTATTGTCGGGCCGCCCCGTTCAAACTCTTTGTAATGGAGAAATTCGGCGTCGATCATCAGGATCGATCCCCTTTCTTCTCCAGCTTCACGACGCAGTCGATGGCTGACAGGATGCCGTCCCCGAACATTCCAGTGCAGCGCTCCCGCCCGCGTAGGTTCCCGGCCCGCCTTTGTGTCGGTCCCGACGGGGACCGAGGGGTCAGACGGGTTGCACCGGGTAGGTGCCATGGGCTTCCCACAACTCTGAGATACGCTCCACCCGCTCGATGAGCGATGTCGGCAGCATATTGTTGGCCACGCCCAGAATGAAGGCAGCCCCGGGTGCGATCATCCGAACCACTCACCCTCACCGCCTCACGCTGGTAGCCCGTAACTGGCCGGCTTGAACAGGTGACCATACGTCGTCGTCATCTCGGCAATGAGGTCGGCTTCCTGGGCGGGCAGGCTCCCCAGCTCCTCCTCGATCCGGTGCAGCCATTGCTCCTCGGACTTCGACAGCTTCAGGCGGCCGGATGCCACCCCGTCGTTGAGGAGGCGGACGGCCGTCTTCCCCGCTGCCACGGTCCGCTGGTAGTCGCTGGCTTGAGCGATGATCGCTTGGGCGATCTCCCAGGTGGCTTGGGGGGACAGGATCACCGCTTGGGGGCTGAGCCAGCGATCCGAATCCGACAGCCAGTCCCGCAAGGTCCCCGCACCGTTCCGTTCGAGGGCGAGGTTCATGAGCCGGCAATCGTAGACCAGGAGTTCGGTGAAGGCCTCCGGGGCACTGCCGGACAGGAGCCGGACGTTCTGGACGGACTCGTTGCTCCACAGGTCGCACATGGCCGCTGCGATGTTCCCCAACGGGCTGAAGTGGGCACAGCTCGCCGATTTGCCCTCCATGGAGATGGGAGCTCCGGTGATCGCCTTGATCACGGGACCTTCATATGCGCAATCCTTCGAGGGCCCGACGGCCCCGTGCTCGAAGGCCACGAGGCTTCGCGGCGCGCTCAAGGCGCGATCCACGGCCGCCAGAACCTCGGGGAGCATTCCCTGATGGGCCAGTTGCATCGCGGTGTTCGCGAAGCCGCAGGCCGTATCGCCTCCCGGGATCACCCCGGGCCGGGATCGGCAGATGCCCGTGATCTGGTCCCACAGCCAGGCCATGTCGCGGGCCGCGAGGACGCCCAGCCCAAACACGAGCCCACGCACATCCCCGTACAAGAGGGCCTCGTCATGGACCTCCTTGCCCCCCACCGATTCGATCGACAGGATGTGCGCCCCGGCGTCGGCGCACACCTCGAAGGATTGTTTCACCCGATCCCAGGCCTCGCCGGCCCTCAGCAGGGGTGGGCGCCGGAGGTCCGCCGGGGTAACGCGGAGGGCAGACCGCAGCCCATGGGTCGCATGGGCCTTCTCCAGATGCCCGCGGAGGAGAGCGGTAATCTCGGCGCCCCACTCGGGCTGCTCGGTCATGGGCGGGAGATGCTCGAACTCCAGGACGATCCCCGGCACGTGGAGGGCCACGGCGCGCCGGAGGATCCCCTGGGCCATCTCCTCATAATGCTGGATCACCTGCGACCAGCTCGCCTCGGAGATCGTGATCGGGGGCAGGGTGAAGTTCACCTCGGGATACACCTGCCCGCCGCCAAGGGTGAGATCGAAGCCGCAACGAACTGGCTTGGGGGCACGGCCGAAGACAAGGTCCCCAGCGCTCGACACCGCCAACGCGGTAAAGCGAGTTGAAGGGAGGCGTTCATCCATGGTGATCCTCCTCGCGAAGAAGGCTCAGAGAGCCAGGACTGGTGTTCCACAGGAATCTTCTGGGGAGTCGTTCTTAGCGCGGCCCTCCGGTTGTTTGCCTTCCGCCGACTCTCATGAGCACCAATCCCAATGCCAGCCTGTATGGTCCGCCTCCTGGGGGTATCCCGCATTCAATTCGCCCGACCGGTAGTCAGTCGAAGAATTTCGACAGACAAATCGTAACCTACCGATCTCCTAGACATTCGGAGGCGGTCTTCCTGGGTTCTCTCACACTGTTCTCTTGAGAGACGAGCCTCAGTGGGCCCAATCCCTGTACCGTCTTCAGATAGCGAAGTCCTCGCCCCGCCAGATTCCTCGATCCGGAGCATGAGGCGTCGGTACGGATCCCGCGCCGGTCAGCACGCGTTGCTCCAGGGCCTCCACCCGTGAGATGAGCGAAATCAGGGTTCCCGCAACCATGTCGGGAAGCACTGAGTGCTCCAGGTCTGGCTTGTCCTTCGCGGTGTGCGGTTTGCTCCGCTTGACAATCTGACCAGGCACCCCCACAACGACCGAATTGGCCGGCACCGACTTCACCACCACGGCATTGGCGCCGATGCGGCTGTCCTCCCCGATCGTGATCGCACCCAGGATCTTTGCGCCCGCACCGACCACCACCCGGTCGTGTAGCGTGGGATGCCGCTTGCCTTTGGCCAGGCTCGTCCCCCCGAGCGTCACGCCATGGTACAGCGTTACATCGGCGCCGACCTCGGCCGTCTCGCCGATGACCACGCCCATCCCGTGGTCAATGAAAAAGCCAGGGCCAATCGTGGCGCCGGGATGGATCTCGATGCCCGTGAGTGCACGCACGACGTGCGACACCCAGCGCGCCAACAGCTTGGACCCATGCGTCCACAGCCAGTGCGCCACCCGGTACCCCCAGATGGCATGCAGCCCGGGATAGCACAACAGGATCTCAAGCCAGTTGCGCGCCGCCGGATCGCGGGCAAACACAGACTGAATGTCGTTGCGGAGTCTCTTGAACATTTCTTCACCCATCCGTGACGACCTATCACCAACCTTCGCTCGACCAGGAACGTGAACCGCGGAGTTCCGCAAGGATGCCATCTAATCCGCCAGGTCCGCGAACAAGGCGGTGCTCAGATACCGCTCGCCGAAGGACGGGATGATCACGACAATCAATTTGCCCGCATTCTCCGGGCGGCGGGCCACCTCCAGTGTGGCCCAGGTCGCCGCGCCGGAGGAGATCCCCACCAGCAATCCCTCCTCGCGGGCCATGCGCCTGGCAGTATTGAACGCATCGTCATTCTTGACGCGGATGATCTCATCGTAAATCTGCGTGTTGAGCACCTCCGGGACAAATCCCGCCCCGATGCCCTGGATAGGATGCGGACCTTTGGGTCCGCCTGAGAGCACAGCGGACGCGTCGGGCTCGACGCCGATGCACTTGAAGGACGGCTTGCGCGCTTTGATGACCTCGCCCACCCCGGTGATCGTTCCCCCCGTGCCGATACCGGATACCAGGATGTCGGCTTTGCCGTCTGTGTCCCGCCAGATCTCCTCGGCGGTGGTCCGGCGGTGGATCTCTGGGTTGGCAGGGTTCTTGAATTGCTGAGGGATGAAATACCGCGGGTCGGCGGCGGCCATTTCTTCCGCTCTCTTGATAGCCCCCGGCATCCCCTCACTTCCCGGCGTCAGGACGAGTTCCGCCCCGTAGGCGCGCAGCAGCATGCGCCGTTCCTTGCTCATTGTCTCCGGCATGGTCAACACGCACCGGTACCCGCGCGCCGCGCAGACGAAGGCCAGCGCAATCCCGGTGTTGCCGCTGGTCGGCTCCAGGATGATCGTGTCCGGCTTGATTTTCCCCGCCCGCTCGGCGGCATCAATCATCGCAACGCCGATGCGATCCTTGACGCTGTGCGCCGGGTTGTAGAACTCGAGCTTGGCAACAACATCCGCCACACAGCCCTCCGCCAACCGCCGAAGCCGCACCAGCGGCGTGTTGCCGATCAGTTCCGTCACATCACTCGCGATCTGCATCTCCTGTCTCCTTTCTCCCTGGGCCGCGCTGCCGGCCGGGGGAGGAGTCGAACCTCCCTCGGTGGTGTTTGCAGCACCCCTGGAACCCGGTTCCTTCCCAGCCGCACCCGTTCGCACCTCTTCTCGCCCCCAGAGACACCGAAGGCCAACCTGACTTGCTCGGATTGGCCTCCAGTCGTCTGGTGAGCAATCCCCGGCACGTTGTACCTATCCGGGCCTCCGGCACATAGAGCAACAGCACATGTAGGTCATTTCCCGACCTCCTTCTCGTCCTGCATCGTCCCGACTCAGGACGCGCACTCACCCTCTCCGGTCTCGACGCGGAATTGCTCCGTCCCGCCCCAGTCGAGATACGCATCCGGTGCCTCCGCCTGCGGCGGGAGGTCTGTCAGATCGCTGACGGCCTCGCGGATCTTGGCCATTCCGACACGTTCCACGAAGGCTTCGAACTTCTCGCCCTCCAGCCGCTCCGCCTGGTACAGGTCCAACAGCCGACCCACCAGGGCCGGTGCGTTCTTGGCCGGAACCTTGACCGTGGGCCTCGCATACCGCGTCCCGTCCAGATTGAGCGACGCCCCCAGGAACACCTGGTACGTTGGCACCTGCCGCCGATCGAACTCCTTCGATCCGCCGGAGAAGCCGATCCCGGCGATGTGGTGGTGACCGCAGGAGTTGGGGCAGCCGGAGATCTTGATCCGGATTCCCGCCTCGTCTGTCAGGTGGGCATGGCCGTTCCGGAAGATCTCGCCCATGGCCGAGGCAAGACCCCGGGACGAGGTGATTCCTAGTTGGCAGGTGTCCGCACCTGGGCAGCACGTGATGTCGGCCAGGCGATCCGCCGAGGGCGCAGCCAGCCCCACCCCCTTCAAGA
>CAZXXV010000268.1:0-6603 GCA_964644725.1 uncultured bacterium | reverse complement strand
CGCATCCTGAGGGTCCGAAGATCACGAAGGTCTCGCCCGGCTCCACGGCAAGGTCCAGGTCCCGCAGGACGTGGTGCGTGCCGAAGAACTTGTTGAGGCGCTGGACCTCGACGCGGACCCCCGGCGTCTTCCGCTCTTCGGAGAGCAGCTCAACGATCTCCGACAACTCATGGGGGTCACCGACCAAACGCTGCCAGAAAGACATAGGTCACAGGTCACATCAGGCTGCGAGTGATGATGTAGTTCAGGACGAAGATGAGCATGAAGGACAGAACCACCGCTCGGGTCACGGCCCGGCCGATCTCCTCGGGGCCGCCCGTCGTCTTGAGCCCGACGTAGCAGCAGGTCACGGCGACCACCATCCCGAAGACCACCGACTTGACCACGCCGTCCATCACGTCACTGAACTTGACCACTTCCTGGAAGTTCAGGCGGAACAACCGGACGCTCACGCTGATCTTGGGGTTGACCGCGGACACGAGGGCCCCGCCGAGAAGGCCGATGACATTGACATACATGCACAGGGCCGGGACGGCGACGACGCTCGCCAGGAGGCGGGGCATCACCAGGTAGCGGACCGGATTGATGTCCAACGTCTTGAGAGCATCGATCTCCTCATAGACGTTCATGGCCCCGACCTCGGCGGCGGTGGCCGAGCCGACCCGTCCCGCCACCAAGAGGGCGGTCATGACCGGGCCCAGTTCCTTCACCATGCTGAGCCCGACGATGCTCCCGATGTTTCCCTCTAGGCCGAACTGGGCCAGTCGCGAGCCGGTCTGCAGGGCCAGGACGCCCCCGATGAAGAGGGCCATCAGGGAGGCGATGGGCAGCGTGGCGTTGCCGAACTCCAGCAGGTGGGCCAGGATCTTGTCCACATTCCGGGGCGCCGCCTTGCACCAGTAGAGGGTTTCCAGGAACAGGCTCGTCCCTTCGCCGATCCCGTGCAGGAAGCGTTCGAGGCGTCCGAAGAGGGCGTTCACCGGGTTCCTCCCGCCGGAGCCAGGACGGCCAGCGGTTGCGGCGTCCCCGTCCAAGCGAAGGTGACATTCCGGAACAGACGCACGGAGCGGGTGCCGTGCCTCACCTCACATTCAAACAGGCCCCCCAACAGCGAGAAGTGAGCGTCCTCACCGCGCTCCTGATACGCCAGGAGCGGTCCCAGGACCTCGATGGATCGGCCCGTGCTGGTCTCCTCGTGGCGGAGCAAGTTCCAGAGGAACGCCCACACGGAATCCCCCTCGGGGTTCCGGCGGTAGGTGTACAGGGCCCACAGCGGGCAATAGTTGCGCTCGATCTTCTCGTTGCCCGGCATGAAGGCCTCCAGCAGGGCCAGGGTCTGGAACTGGACCGCTCCCTCCCGGTCCCGGGTGTAGCGGAAGAAGGGCCAGGCATCCACCCGCCGAGTCGAGCCGTCCTTCCCCGTCTCGCGCTCGTCCGAGTACAGCCACCACAGTACCCGGTCCCGAACCTTGAGGCTCCCGATGAACTGCTCCTCGGTTCGGATGTACAGGGGGAAGAGCACGACGTAGATGTCCCGCTGCATCTCCCGCAGGAAGAACTGCTCGCGTACCCGCCGGTGCTCCACCGAGAACAGGGGCAGGAACCGGTTGACGGTCCGCCCATCCCCGCGGGCGATTTGGATCAACGGCCAGGCGACGTCCCATTGCTCGAACTTCCGCTCCCGATCTTGCGTGTAGGTGAAGAACGGCCAGAGGACGGTGGTGCGGTCCTGGTCCCTGGATCGATGGGAGACATAGAAGGGCAGGATCGACAGCGTCTCCTCCGGGCTGTCCCCATCCAGGCCAGTCCGCTGCTGGAGAAAGAGCGGCCAGAGGATGAACCGCTTCTCGAAGACGCCCTCCTTCACGTCGTGCCCGTAGAGCGGGAGGAGGCGGAAAGCCGAGCGGTTCTCCCCGCGGGTGACGGAGATGATTGGCCAGGGGAAGTAGCGGGTCTCCGCGCCCTGCTTGACGAATCGGGCGTAGAGGGGGAACAGGACGAACTCCGCCTCGTCCTGGAACCACCGGTTCGGGGCCCACCCCCCGAACGGCAAGATGGCGAGGTACTTTTTCCCGGTCTCGGTGGTCCCGCTCATGTAGATCGGGAAGACGTCGAAGCGGTCCTCGCGCGCCTCGGGATCAGTGGCGGACTTGCGAAAGTTCAGGATCTGGAGGAACTGGAACTTCGCGTCCTCCTCCGACCGGGTGTAGGTCATGAGCGGGTACAGGAACTCCCACTCCAGGCTCCGGGCCGCCTTATCCTCGCGCCAGTGGAAGAGCGGCCGGACGGCCATATTCTCCACGGCATCGTTTGGCGACCGATCGAACATCAGGAGCGGACCCAGGCCACTCTGCACATGCATCCGGTCCACCGGGTCATTCCGTTCGTCATAAAATGGCCACACGTTGACCGCGTTGCCGCCGACGCCAGTCGTCTCGGTTGAGTCCGTAGGGTCGGCCGCGTGCGCCCCGGAAGCCAGCAGGAAGCACAGGGCGAAGACCAGTCCCCATACGCCATCTCGCCGCACCCACCGCCCCCGCTTGCTCTGCGCGCTCACACGACCTCCGGACACTATACCGGAAACTCCCGCTCCCGTTCCTGGTCCTCGAACCGGGTGTACTCCCGCAGGAACGCCAGGTGCACCGTGCCGGTCGGCCCGTTCCGCTGCTTCCCGATGATCACCTCGGTGGTGTTATCCTCGGGCTCGTCCAACTCGTCCTCTTTCCGCGTCCGGTAGAACGCCGGGCGGTAGAGGAACGTCACGACATCGGCATCCTGCTCGATGGCCCCCGACTCGCGCAGATCGGACAGCTGCGGTCGCGGGGGCTGGCGCGACTCCACGGCCCGCGACAGCTGCGACAGAGCCACCACGGGGACGTCCAGTTCCTTGGCCATGGCCTTCAGGGACCGGGAGATCTCCGAGATCTCCTGCTGCCGGCTTTCGACGCGCCCTCGACCCGAGATGAGCTGCAGATAGTCGATGATCACCAGGCCAAGCCCCTGCTCCGCCTTGAGGCGTCTCGCCTTGGCGCGCATCTCCAGCAGGGAGATGCCGGGCGTGTCATCGATGAAGATGGGGGACTCGGACAGGATGCCCGCGCCCGTGGTCAGCCGCGGCCAGTCCGTGTCGGAGAGGTACCCGGTGCGGAGCTTGTGGGAGTCCACCTTGGCCACGGAGCACAGCATGCGCTGGACCAGCTGCTCCTTGGACATCTCCAGGCTGAATATGGCCACCAAGATCCGCTCCTGGATGGCAGCGTGCTGGGCGATGTTGAGGCAGAAGCTGGTCTTCCCCATGGAAGGCCGGCCGGCGACCACCACGAGCTCTGAGGGCTGCAGCCCGGCCGTCATCTCGTCGAATTTCTTGAATCCCGTGGGGACGCCGGTGACGTGGCTCTTGCGGTCGTACAGCTTCTCGATGAGCTGGAAGGTGCCCTTCAGCACGCTCTTTACCGGGACGAACGACCGGCTGACCTTGTCCTGAGAGATCTCGAAGATCTGCTGCTCGGCCCAGTCCAGGACCTCGTCCACGTCGTCCTTGTCCGCGTAGGCGCGGGAGACGACTGCCGTGGCCTTCTGGATCAAGGCGTACAGGAGGGCCTTGTCCTTCACGATCCGGGCGTGGTAGGCGACATTGGCCGCGGTCGGCACGGCGTCCACGAGAGCGCTCAGGGTGCTGGTCCCCCCAACCTCCTCGAGCTGCTTGCGGCGCATCAGCTCGTTGGCCAACGTTACCAGATCCACGGGCTCGTTCCGCTCGAAGAGATCGATGCACGCGCTGAAGATCTTCCGGTGGGCCTCCTTGTAGAAATCGGCGGGGCGCAGGACCTCCATCGCCTTCAGGAGGGCTGCCGGATCCTGCAGCACGGCCCCCAGGACAGAGACCTCCGCCTCGAGGTTCTGCGGGGGGATTCTGTCGGATGCAACGGCCAGATCAGGCATGGGGTTCGACAATCAAGCGCGGGGGCTCAGGCCTCACGCTCGACCGTAACGTTCAGCTCCGTCACCACCTCGGCATGCAGGCGCACCGGCACACGGTGAACTCCCAGCGTCTTGATCGGCTCGGACAGCAGGATTTTCCCCTTGTCCACGGACAGGCCCTGGGCCGCAAGGGCCTCGCTGATATCCTGGGCGGTCACCGAGCCGAAGAGTCGCGCGGGACGCGCGACCGGGGCGTCGCCTTGGGGCGAGCCGGCAGAGCCAGAATCGACCGGCCCGGGTCCCTCCTCCTCGCCGGCCCGCCGCTTCAGGCTGATCTGGACCGTGGCCAACCGCTGCGCCAGGGTGGTCGCCTCGCGCTTGGCGCGCTCCTCTCGATTCTTGCTCTGCGCCTTGAGTTGCGTGAGAGACCTCACGTGGCCCGCTGTGGCTGGAACGGCCAACTGCTTCGGCAGGAGGAAGTTGCGGGCGTACCCGTCCGCCACCTCCACCCGCTGTCCAGGCTCTCCCAGGCGCTCGACCTTCTGCATCAGGATCACTTTCATGAGCACTCTCCGTTCACACTGTCGCCATCAGCTACCGGCAATGATCGGGTATCGGCTTCCGGCCCCCCAGCTCCCGCACTCCCCTGCTCCCCCGCCGTTCTACGTCCGCCCAGGCGTCTTGGGGAGATTCAGGCGGCGAAAGGTAAACCACACGTCGAACAGCCCCACTCCCGCCACGACCAGCGTGAGAAACGGCTGGAACAGCAGCAACAGGACCGACAGGGCCCCCAACATTCTGGGGAGATGGAACCGCTGGAACAGGAACGCGGCAATACTCAGCCCCTGGAGGAAGTACAGGCCGATCAAGACGATGAGGACGTTCAGCCCCGCGGCCTGGAGCCAGGGCAAGCCCGTGAGATAGAGGATGCCCGCCCCAATGAACGCCCACACCAGCAGTTCGGGGAGCTCCCACCGGAACGGCTCGGGGCTCAACCCGCTCAGGTGGGCGGACCACCGGCGCATGAGAGCCTGCAGCAACAGGACATAGCCCGCGGCGGTCAGGAGGCTCCCGGCGAAGAACATGCCAGGAAACGCCATCAGCAGGAACGCTCGGAGCTTCGTCCCCGATCCGTAGAGCGGCGCGGCCCCTTCGCTGGACAGGCCGAGCCGGGCCGTGAAAGCCTCCATGTCCGTGAGCAGCCTCTCCACGTGCTGCGAGACGGCCGAGAGCGGCTGGGTCCAGAGGTCCGAGGCCAGGACCAAGACGGCCAACCCACCCAGCGTGAGGAGGGTGCCCACACCTGTCACCGTGAGCTCGGGGCGGCTCCCCCGCCGCAGCCCCTCCGCCAGGAGGATCGCCGGGAGACCATACTCCACCAGGAAGGCCATGGCTTGTCCCGGCGAAGAGAGTCCCGCCACGGCCAGGGTCGTGAGCCCGAGGGCCAGGATCAAGGCGGAGAACCCGTGGCGCAGCCGGAGCAGGACGAAGGGCACGGGGCTCAACAGGCTGAGGAACACGCCCAGGATCGGAAAGGCGCTCCCCGAGGCCAAGAGGCCCACCACCACGAGGGCGGCCAGGATCATCTCGACAGCCATGGCCAACCATCGCGTGTGCATCACCTGACACCTCGCACGCTTCGCTCCGGTCCGCCTCTGGCGGACTAGGCCAGCTCCGCCGCGAAGGAGAGCAGCGCGATGCTCCGCGCCCGCTTGATCGCTATGGTGAGCTGCCGCTGATGGCGGGCACAGTTCCCGGAGATGCGCCGCGGGATGATCTTCCCGCGGTCGCTGACGAAATTGCGCAGACGCTTCACGTCCTTGAAATCCACCTGCACGACCTTGTCCAGGCAGAATTTGCAGACCTTCTGGCGTCGGTAGGTTCGGCGTTTCTTCAGCACGTGTCTCACTCCTTCCGCCCGCCACGCGGGCGAGGGTCACTCGCGGTTGCGGACGGGGGCATCCGGGGGGAGACCCGATCTCCCCGCGTCCACGCTCCGCCTGCAGCGGACATCGCCCGTGCCGGCAGGCAGATCGCCCCAGCTCAGAACGGGACTTCGTCCTGTTCGGGCGCCCGCGGGGGCTCCGCCTCGTCCTCGGCAACCGGAGGGCCACCGGGCCCCGCCTTGCGGGGGCCGAGGAATTGCACGCGCTCCGCCACGACCTCGTGCTTGGAGCGCTTCTGGCCCTCGGGCGTCTCCCAGGACCGTTGCTGCAGGTGGCCCTCCACCAGCACCGTCCGGCCCTTGCCCAGGTATTCCCCGCAGCTCTCCGCCTGCTTGCCCCAGACGACCACCGTGATGTAGCACACCTCGTCCCGCCGTTCTCCTCCCTGGGTCGTGTAGGACCGGTTCACGGCCAGGTCGAAGTTGCACACCGGCGCCCCGCTGGGCGTATAGCGGAGTTCGGGATCCCGGGTCAAGTTTCCCATGAGGATGACTTTGTTGAAGCTGGCCACGCTCAGGCCTCCTGGACCTCCGCGTCGGTCCGCCGGGGACCCACGGTGGTGCTGTGGGTGCCCGCGGCAGCGCCGTGGGTGTCCACTGCATCAGTATGGGCGGCGGACTCCTGCGGGGCGGTCGCGGGTATCTTCGCCTTGTTGACTTTGCGATGGGGTGCCTGCGCGAGCACCGTCAGGAACTTCAGCACCGGTTCGGCGATGTTCAGGTGGCGTTTCAGCTCC
>CAZXXV010000267.1:0-6606 GCA_964644725.1 uncultured bacterium | reverse complement strand
GACCCGTGGACAGCGGACCATAGTGGGCGCGGCAGCCCGAGTCAGAGCCGATCATCACGTAGGGCTTGCGCAGGATGGCCTGCAGGTTCTCCTCGCTCATGACGAAGTAGATGGCGTCGACCTGGGTTTTCTCCTCCTGAAGCAAATCCAGCACGAACGTGAGCGTCTCCTTCCCGGCTAACCGCGCGGCCGCGTCCACCCGCAGGCCCTGGTAGCGGCGATTCTGGGGAAGCGTCACTTCGGAGATCATCACCTGGCTCCAGTCCCGGGCGTTCGGCCCCTCGCCGATCTCCTGCCGGATGCGGGCCCGGACAACCGGATCGCCGAGGCGCGCCGTCTGCTCGGCCTTGCTCCCCTCGATGGCCCAGCGCGGCAGCGCCGCCTGGAGGCCGGTGTTGGCGGCCGTGTAGGGGTACCGGTCGGCGGTGACGTCCACGCCGCGCCGCTGCGCCGATTCGATCAGCTCGAAGACCTGCGGCAGCTTCCCCCAGTTCCGCTCCCCGTACGTCTTGAGATGGGAGATCTGGAGCGGCGTCCGTCCCGCCTCGGCGGCGGCGATGACCTCCCGGATCGCCTCCAGAAGGCCGTCGCCCTCGCTGCGCATGTGGGTCGTGAGGATCCCGCCCTTGCGCCCCGCGACGGCCGTGAGGGTCGCCAGTTCCTCCGGTGGCGAGAAACAGGCCGGAGAATAGACCAGTCCCGTGGACAGGCCCAGGGCGCCCTCGTCCATCCCGCGTTCCAGGGCCGCGAGCATGGCCTGCATCTCCTCCGCCGTGGCTGCGCGATCCGCGCCGCCCATGGCCGACCCGCGGAGCGTGTTGTGGCCGATCAGCAGGCCGAAGTTGATCGAAATCCCTGCATCCAGCAGCCGGCGGAAGTAACCACCCACGTCCTGCCAAGCGTGGTCCAAACCGTAGATCTCGTGGTAGGATCGGGCGCGATCCTCCCACCAGGGCCCCCAGATGGGGGCGGCCGCATAGCCGCAGTTCCCTCCGATCTCGCACGTCACCCCCTGGAGCACGGCGCTCTCAGCCGTCCCCGTGAGGAGGAGGTGGTAATCGGAGTGGCCGTGGATGTCCACAAAGCCCGGGGCGGCCCCGAGGCCCCGGGCGTCAATCACGCGTCGCGCCTCCTGGGACGAGAGGTCGCGCCCCACGGCGACGATCCGGTCGCCGCGAATGGCGACATCCGCTTCCGCCGGCGGATTGCCTCCCCCGTCATAGACCTGCGCCCCGCAGATCAGGATGTCCACCGTCATGGCTCGGTCCGTGGGCTGGCCGCTCAGGGCTTCGGAATCATCAGCACCTGGCCGGTCTTGAGCTTGTGATCCCGGCCGATGATGTCCTGGTTGGCGTCGTAGATGCGCTTCCACTGGCCGGCGTCCCCGTAGATCTCCGGCCGGGCGGCGATCTTTGGCAGCGTGTCCCCCTTCTTCACCACATACCGGGTGTAGGTGGCCAACGAAGGTGCCGGCGTGGCGGCCGCGGCGACTTGCCGCTTGAGTTCCGCCACCTGGGTCTCCGCCCGTTCCGCCCGCGCCTGGGCCGCGCGGGCCGCTTCCTCGACCGTGCGCACCTGGGGCTGGAGGCGATCTATCTCGGCCCGGGTCCGCGCCGCCTCCTGCTTCGCCACCTGGGCCTCCGTCTGGACCTTCTCCAGATCCGTCGAGAGCTTGGTGCTGGTCGTGGCCGATTTCGCCATGGCGGTCGCCACGGCCGCGCGGTAATCGGCCTCGAGCAGAGTGGCCGCTGTGCCGGCCGCCAGGAGCGCCTGACTCTCCTTCAGGGCGCTTTCTGCCGCCTGGAATTCCTCGGGCGATCGCGCCGGCGCCCCGGCAGCGCGGGCCGCCTCGACAGCCGCACGGGACTCCTCAACGTGTTGGGACACCCGCGGACCACAGCTCGCCAGCGCCAGTGCCACCAGAATCAGGATGCCGAGAGCAGTGAACCATGATCTGTGCATGATGGCCCTCCTTCTGTGAGGCCTGCGGCTTGACGTCCCTAGATCATACCACACCTGCGGCCCGGAGGTCCGCCACCTCGGCTGCGGAGTAACCCAGGAGGTCGCGGAGGACTTCCTTGGTGTGCTCTCCCAGCCTCGGCGGGGCCTGTCGGAGATCCACAGGCGTGCGGGAAAAGGTCACCGGGTTGCGGACCATGCGAATCGTTCCCACGTGAGGATGCCGTGCCTCCAGCACCATCTGGAGGTGCCGGACCTGCGGGTCGGCGAAGACCTCGTCCATCCGGTTGATGGGCCCGCAGGGGATTCCGAGGGGGGCCAGGATGGCCTCCCACTCCTTGCGGGTCTTAGTGATCAGCCGGGCTTCCAAGAGGCGGACGATCTCCTCGCGGTGCTCTACACGCTGGGCATTCGTGGCGTACTTGGGGTCGCGGCCCACCTCGGTGAGCCCGATGGCCTCGCACAGCTTGACCCACAGGCGGTCGTTGGCGGCACCGATGATCATGTAGCCATCCTGCATCTTGAACGCCTGGTAGGGGACGATGTTCACGTGGGCCGTGCCCCACTTGCCCGGGATCTCCCCGGCGTTGAGGTACGAGCTGGCGATGTTGATGAGGGCCGCGATCTGCGTCTCCAGGAGGGACACGTCGATCCTCTGCCCCTCCCCCGTCCGATCGCGCGCGTACAGGGCAGCCAGGATCGCCCCGTGGGCGTAGAGGGCCGTGCAGATGTCGGTCATGGCCACGCCCACCTTGACCGGTGGGCCGTCGGGGTCGCCCGTGATGCTCATGAGGCCGCCGACCGCCTGGACGATCACGTCGTAGCCGCCGCGCTCGGCCGACGGTCCGCTCCGGCCGAAGCCCGAGATCGAACAGAAGATCAGGCGGGGATTCTCCCGGCGCAGATCCTCCCAGTCCAGCCCCAGCTTCACCAGCGTGCCCGGCTTGAAATTCTCCAGCAGGACGTCTGACCGCCTGGCCAACTCGCGGATGATGGCCTTGCCCCGGGGATCCTTCATGTCCACGGTGACGCTCTTCTTGTTCCGGTTGATGCAGAAGAAGTAGACCGACTCCCCCTGCATAAATGGCGGCCCCCAGGTGCGGCTGTCGTCCCCGGCGCCGGGCTGCTCGACCTTGATCACCTCGGCCCCCATGTCCCCCAGGATCTGAGAGCAGAACGGGCCCGCGATGATCCGGCTCAGGTCGAGCACCCGGATCCCCTCGAGCAACCGCCCCCTTCCTTCGATGCCTGTCACCGGGTTCCTCTACGCTTGGCAGTCTGCCTTTTCGGTCTTACCCAATTGACGGATCGACGAGTTGACCAATCGACCTGGGTCAGAGGCCGCGAATGCGACCGCGGTACTTCGCCTCCAGTTCCCGGTTGTATTCGTCCCCACCCGGCACGTTGGCGCTGAGATAGACCGGCGGCGTGAGGCCCTGGGCCAGGAAGAGCCCCACGACCCGGCACACCAGGGAGTTGATGATGTAGGCCCCGGCGAGCAGCGACGTGGGTGCCGCCTTTCCCTGGAATCCCTCGTAGCGGACGGTGGCGTCCCCGGGCTCCCCGCAGTTGTCCAGGACGATGTCCGCGATCTCGAACAGCCGCTTGCCGCTTGGATGCCGGCTCGCCACGCCTTGCGAATGGCGCAGCGAGGTCAGGGCGATGACCGTGAGGCCGCGCGATTTGCCTTCGAGCGCCACCTCGACGGGGACGGCGTTGATACCGGAGTTGGAGATGACCATGAGGACCTCCCCCGGGCGGAGGTCGTGGCCATCCAGGATGATCTTGGCGAGGCCCGGAACCCGCTCCAGCTGGCCGCTCATGCGGGGCGACGTCAGCGGCGTGAGAAACACCTCTTGGATGGCGTTCACCGGGACCAAGCCCCCCGCGCGGTGGTAGGCCTCCTCGGCCAGGGCGTGCGAGTGCCCGCTGCCGAAGACGTGAAACACCCCGCCGGCCCGGAGTGAGGCGAAGATGGACTGGGCCGCCCGTTCCAGGCTCTCCGCTTGCGAGCGCGCGATCGTATCGAGCAGCCGCATGATGGTCTGATGGTACGGTGTCATCTTAGCGTTAACTCCCTGCAAGCCCCCGGTATCTTTCCCCGGGCACGATGCACCCCAGGATGCGCGGGCCGCAGGCGCCCGTCACTGCCGGAAGGTTGCCTGGCCGCCCCGTGGCCGTCAAGTACGCCAGCCAGGCGAAGGCCACGGCCTCGAGAGCCCGTCCCGGAAACCCGATGTCGTCCGACGAGGCAACCGTGCACTCGGGCAACGACTCGGCCAGACGACGCATCAGGAACGCGTTGCGCGCGCCCCCGCCCGTGACCACCACCTCGTGCACTGCCGTCCCGGGAAAGACGAAGGCCCGCAGGTTCTGCACGACCGCCTCGATGGTGAAGGCGGCCAGCGTGGCCAGGCCATCAAGATCGCCGACGCCCGCGGCAGGGAGGCGACCTCGAAATCGCTCGACGAAGACCGGCCCGAACGCTTCGCGCCCCGTGGACTTAGGCGGTGCGCGGCGGACGAACGGGTGCCTCAGCAGATCGTGCAACAGATCCGGCTGCACCTGCCCCGCCGCCGCCAGGCGCCCGTCCTCATCATAGCCCCGGTCTGATAGGCCCGCGGCCCGGACGAACTCGTCCAGCAGGACATTTCCGGGCCCCGTGTCGAAGCCCGTGACCGCCGAGGCGGGAGCCCCCGCAGGCAGCACCGTGACGTTGGCGATGCCGCCCAGGTTCAGGATCACGCGCCCCCGATCCGTACGCGTGAACAGGGCATGGTGAACGATGGGGGTGAGCGGCGCTCCCTCGCCGCCGGCGGCCAGGTCCCGCGGCCGGAAGTCGGCGATGGTCGTGACGCCCGTCCGCTCAGCGATCACGGCCGGCTCCCCGATCTGGAGGCTGGATCGCACGGCGTGCCTCCCCTCCTGTCTCACGACCGGCAGATGGTGGATCGTCTGGCCGTGAGAGCCGATCAGCTCCACGTCCGCCAGTTCCACGCCGGCCTGTCGGGCCACCCGCACGGCCGCCTCGGCGAACAGCTCTCCGAGATAGGCGTCCAGGTGGCACACCTCTTCCGTGCTGCCGGCCGTGGCCACGGCCAGGATTCGCTCTCGCAGGCCGGGAGGATAGGCGAGGATGTCCCACGCGACGAGGCGGAGTGCGGGCCGATCGCCCTCGCAGGTGATCTCGACCAGGGCCGCATCCACGCCGTCGGCAGAGGTCCCGGACATCAGGCCGATGACCTTCACCCGACCCCCTGCCGTCCGATCCGTGTCGCGCCTTCCGCAGCCTATGGGTTGCGGTGCAGCACGATCGGCGCGATCTCCAGCTCCTGTCCCGCCGTCAAGCCCGCCACCGGCACCGCGATGCCCTGAAGCCCGGCGCCCCCGACCTCGAGCGCCGTCCCCGAGGCGGGCAGGCCGGGGACGGACGCCACGAGGGGCGCGCATGGTCTTCGGGAACGGATCTCAGGATGACGGATGGCCGCGAAACTCGGCCGACACACGGGCCAGGGTGGCCGGATCTGCCAGGAGATCCACTGCGGTCATGGCCATGGCCTTGGCCGCCAGGAGCATTCCCCGGTGTCCCGCATCGGAGATAGCCGCCTTGGCGAAGGCGGCCATGTGGCAGGTGACCTCCCGGGGTGAGATCTGGAGCATGGGCTGGATCGTGGGAACCACCTGGCTCACGTTCCCCACGTCGGTGGAGCCCAGTTCCCGATCCACCGGCCCCTGGTCCACGGTCTCCCCGAGCGATTCCAGATTGCGCTGGAACAGCTCAGCCAGGGAATAGACTGGCTTATAGGGGTGATAGTCCTTGGCCGCGGGCGTGACCCTTACCTGGCATCCCGTCGCCTGGGCCGCCGCCTCGAAGCAGGCAACCACCCGTCGGAACAGTTCGTCCATGTACGCGAGATCCAAAGCCCGGACATAAAAGCGAGCCGCGGCGTAGTCCGGGATGATGTTCGGGGCCTGGCCTCCGTGGGTGATGATCCCGTGGATGCGGGCGTCGGAGCGCACCTGCTGGCGCAGGGCGCCGATCCCGGTGTATCCCAGGACCACGGCGTCCAGGGCGTTGATCCCCTGCTCCGGCGAGGCGGCGGCGTGGCTCGCCTTGCCGAAGAATTCCACTGTCAGTTCGCGCATGCCCAGCGCCAGCTTCACCATCTCGGTCCGGTTGCTGGGGTGGACCAGCATGGCGGCATCCGTTCCGGCAAAGACTCCCGATTCCACCAGGGGGATCTTGCCCCCTCCCCTTTCCTCGGCCGGACAACCGATCACCAGAGCCTCCCCCGGTGTCTTGTCCAGGATCGCCTTCACCGCCAGGGCCGCCCCTAACGATGCCGTCCCGATCAGGTTGTGGCCGCAGGCGTGGCCCAGGCCGGGCAGCGCATCATACTCGGCGAGGAAGGCAATACGGGGACTGCCCGACCCGGCACGAGCCGTGAACGCCGTGGGCAGGCCGGCCGCCCCGCGCGTCATCGCGAAGCCGTGCTGTTCCAGGATGGCCGTCAGGCGCTCGGCCGCTTTGTGCTCCTCGCAGGCCAGCTCGGGGTTCGCATGCAGGAACCGGCTGGTGGCCAAAAGGTCCGGGGTCAGCCGGTCTACCTCTGCCTGGACGTGCTGCTTGAGGGACTGCGCATCTTC
>CAZXXV010000266.1:0-6620 GCA_964644725.1 uncultured bacterium | reverse complement strand
TTGATCTGGTGCCACCAGTCCTCGCCGAAGTCGAACCAATATCCAAAGGCTTGCCAGACCTTCAAGCCAAGCGAACCGATGGTAGTACGGGTCACATCACAAGAAGAGAATAGCCATATGGAAGGAAGGCAGGGAGCCAGCAGCGCGTTTAACCAGCAACGGGAGAAGGGCGCCCAATCACAGGGGGGCGAGAAAAGGCCCGTCGGGGGGCCGGTGCACCGAGGGAACCCGCCCAAATCCCGCCCACGGCTGGGGACGGTACCAGCGGCGGGACGGGAAGTCAATGGGCATTCCACGATCGGAGGGCGTTCCGGCTCCATCCGAGGGGCTCGTTCGGACGGACTTGGACCGTCCTGGCCGGTTGGCGGGGTGGCGGGCGAAGGGGTTACGCGGGCTCCGTACGTCCCGTACCACAGTCCCGGTCCCCTCCCAAACGTCCCCTCACCCTCCCGGTTGCCTGCGCCTTGAGGATTATGTGCGAACCCGAAATCATGTCACCATGGTATTCAGGGAGGAGTCCACCATGCTTCGATTCCAATACCGGCCCGATCCCATCTTCATCGCCATCCTCCACGACGCCTTGGAGGAGATGCAGGAAGGCCTCATCCACCTCAACGACGATGACGACGCCGAGGGCGGCTGGCGTGCGTTCTATCCCCTTGCCTCGAAGGTTTTCTCGCTTTCACTAGCCACTGAGACCGTCGCACGACTCCTCACGGCCAGCGGGGACCCCACGCTTTACCAGATCACGGACTACCACTGGCTCCTGATCTACGACTGCCTCCGGACCTACTGCGATGTCCACAACGATTTCGTGGACGAGAACGGCGGTCCAATCCAGGTCGGCCCCTACCGAATCGGCGAGATCGACTTCGACGCGATCTTAGACCTGTACTTCTGGGACACCGACTTCCTCGTGGGGCCCGCCGAAGTGGCCGCGCTTGGCCCCGAGGGGCGCGAGATGATGGGTATGAGCGCCGAGGCCTTCGGAATTGCCCAGGGGCTCGTGCCACACGCGGAGGAGCTCAAGATCGAACCGTGGGATGAGCCGTACGGGGACGCCGAGGCCGGGCCGGGGCCTCCGGTTGGAACCGTGATCCCCCAGTTTCCGCCCGAGCCTGAGCACGAAGAGGTCGGACCGTGACGGACGAGCAGTTAGGCAGGTGATAAAATGGAAGGAAGACTTACGCGGCTTGTAACAGGACGAGGAAGGTGGCCGGGGAAAGAATCCGCGTTCCTCCGTAGACGCCCAGCTCGGGGAGATGGTCATCACCGGTGACGAGATACTCGGTGTTCCGCTCCCGAGCGCAGGCAAGGAACTTGTTGTCTCTTGGGTCCTTTGTGATGAGGTCAACCGCGAGCGTCCCTTCCGTTACCACACATTGGGCATAGAGGAAGGCAACGAAGGAGTCGATCTGCTCATCCGTCCAGCCGTGGTACTTTCGGATCTTCTCGCGGGAGAGAACTTCCCTGATCTCGGCCAAAATCTCCAGAGAAGTCACGCCGGTGAACCGTCCTTCCTCCAAGAGGGCACGTACTGCGCGGTCCATAAGATAGACGACACGTCACCCCGGACCGCACAGTCCGGGGGAGAGTCCGAGGAGGGGCGGCGGCCCGCCCCTCTCGGAGGAGGGCCCGCGGGGAGGGCCGAGAACTTGCCCCATCTCCTGCAAGGGCGAGGGCCTTCCCCGCGAACGAGGGGGCGCGAGCGAACGTGTAGCCCAAGTTTCGCGCCGCTGAGTAAAATCTGACCCGGAGGCCCTTCCCTCTTGATGACACCACTCACAACAACATTGGTGTCCAGAACGGCCTTCATCACTGGGTCTGCGTCTTTTCCCGGCGGACCTCCTGGATCGCCTCAGTCACCACCCGGTCAACCTCCTCCTCTGGGACGGCGCGGTTTCGCTCCCAGCTCTGGTGCAACAGGGCCAGGATCTCTTCCCGTCTCTGGGAGAGCTTTTTCACCTGCCACGGGGGAACAACACCTGCCACGGGTTTACCCCCCATCTCCAGGATGTACTCATCCTTCTCCACATCGAGTTGTCGCAAGAAGTCCTTCACTTGCGGAGAGGCATCATCCACCCTGAGATGCTTAATCATAGTTGTTTTTCTTCTCCGGTCTGTAACCCTCGTTTCCCCCTGGCTCACCTGCCGGCTACCGTGACGTCTTCATCGGCAATGACCTCAGCAACATATTAACCTGAATCCGGCGTCACCATTGGTGGTTGGGCGAAAGCTGATCGGAATTTGCATTTCGGGGGCGAGCACGCCATGATGAATCCCCGCCTGGCGAAGCCGCCCCGAAGCGCATAAGGCGCTGCCAGGATGGCATTTGTGCGGGGCTGGGTCAAGCGAAATGCAGAACGGTGCGGGGGCATGCGGCAGCGAGCCTGGGCCGCGCGGGTGTAACAACCCGATAGGAAGTTCGAAACGGGGCGCGGCCGGGAACGGCCATCCCGCGTCAGCGCGGGACCGCTGGGAGAGCTGAGCGACAGCAAACGGGGCACAGGACCCAGGCGGAAAACCCGGCGTTGACGGGGACGGTACCACCGGCGGACTGGCGCGTCAAGCGAGATCCGGCAAACCCTGGCCGTCTGGGACGCCGGGCGTGACAGACCAGTTCCGAAGGCCCCCGCTACACGATCACCGGATCGGGGATGGGGAGGGCGCCTGTCTGCGTGCGACGCACAGGCAGGTCAAAGAGGGGCTTCGTCGCGAGCGTCTCGACTGCGTTCGACGCAGGCTCAGCCGAGCGGTTCGTAGGACCACTCGCGGGGCTGGTCAGCCGCCAAGCCATCGGGCTGGTCGGGTGGCGCGCGGAGGCTGGGCGCCGCGGTGGGGAGGCCCAGGTGGTCGAGGCTTCGTCGCGAGCGTCTCGACTGCGTTCGACGAAGTCTCAGCCGAGCGGTCCGGACCCGTCGGCGAGGCGCCGGCCGGGGGGTTGCGCCGACTCTGGCCAGGGGAGGTCGTTGAACAGCGGTTCGTAGGTGGAACGGGTGCGGAGTCGTATTCATCCGTTCACTGACCTGCCACAGAAGGTCCAGGAGCACACTGACAGAATTGCGGAGGAGATACCTCCCCCTCCCCGTATCAGAAATGACCAGGGAGGTGGAGGTGGCGAGACGTTGGGACACGGATAGTGGTTATGGGGCTCTGAACCGGTCGGCTAGCGCGCCCCCGCCTTCAGCTCTTCCAGCAGCTTGAGCATGGCGTCGTGGACGCCGGCGCCCGTCTCTACCTCCTCGAAGCGTTCGAATTCCTTTCCAAGGCGTTCCTGATCCTCTGGGGTCAGGACGTTATCGGCCATGGGGAACAGGATATTGTTCTCTTTGTTGATATGGGCGCGCAGCAGGTCGATGTAGCCCCGCCCGTTCTCGATGATCCGATTCGCCGCGGCGGGATCGGTCCCCACGGCGGCCACCCCCTCGGCGATCCCGCGGATGAAGGAACGCCCGGTCTCGTGCTCGTACAGCATGACCGCTATGGGACCTGCCTGCCGCGGGAACCCCCGATCCACCATGGTCTTGAACAGCAGGCTCTCCTCCTTGCCGTGGTGGCACTGATCGGCGAAGGTGCGGAGGAACTGTACCGCCTGCTCGAAGTAGGCCCGGTCCGGGGCCGCGCCAGCCTCCAGGGCGGAGACCTTGCGCTCGATGGCATCCAGGGCCTCGAGGATCAGGGCATGCTCGTCCTTCAGGACCTGGGTCGGCGACCCGCCATGCCCATGGTGATGCGCGTGGCCGTGACAGGACGAGGGTGAATGCGTTGCGGGCTTCGTTGTCATGTGTCATTCCTCCTTCATGATGAGAAACAAGGGGTCATTGGCCCATCGGCGCAGGATCCCGACGCCGGGCGTGGGCATCGAGGACGATCACCTCGAACGGGCAGGCGATGGCACCCACCGGGCACACCGCCTCGCAGTCTGTGCAGTAGTCGCAATCGCCCGCGTTCACGATGACCGCTTTCAGTTCCTGGATGGCGAGGGCGGTGGCGTGGCATACATCCACGCACTCCCCGCATCCGGTACGTGTGTCGCGATCAATCCCGGGGAGAACCAGCCGGGCATCCATGTGTCTCTTCCCCCCTTTCGGAATCCTCGCCTGTCCTCGAGGCGAAGATACGATAGATGACGCGGCCGGTATGCGACTTTTGTCTCAAATAACACCAAAAATGTTCGGATCGATAATAAGGATTCGCAGATGTGTAAATTCCTTTATTTGCAAATGGATAGCAATGTTATCAAAGAAAATGGATCAGCTTTTTTGGGCCCGCAGAACAATGGGAGACGTGGCAAGATAGGGTCAGGCAGACTGACTCGTTACAGGCTGGTGAGGTGTCGAAGATCGCCGCTGACTGTGGAGCAAGAGAGCATTCGGTCAATGGCCGATGCGTCCTCGGAGTCAGAGCATTCGGGCGAGGGCGGCTCGACTCACGATCACGACGCGGTGGCGATCGAGCTTGATGGCCCCCTCTTTCTCCAGGGCCTTGAAGGCGCGGCCGATCATCTCGCGGGCCGTTCCCACGACGGCCGCCATCTCCTGCTGGGTGAACTGCTGCTTCAGGCGAAGGCCGCCCTTGCCATTGTCCTCTGCGATCTCCAGGAGAAGCTTGGCCACGCGGCTGGTCACGCTCCGGAATGACAGGTCCTCGACCTTCCGGGTGAAGTAGCGGAGCTTGCCCGCAAATGCCCTGAGGAAGCCGATGGCGATCGCGGGATGCTCTTCGACTAGGCGCCGGATGTCGGTACGGCGGATCCCCCACAGCGTTGCTGGTTTAACCGCTTGGGCGTTGGCAGGGTTCGGGCCCTCGTCGAAGATCGGGACCTCATTGAAGCAGTCGCCGGCCCCTGCGATCCAGAGGATCTGCTCGCGCCCGTCGGGAGAGATCTTGAAGATCTTCACCTGGCCGGACCAGACCACGTACATCGCCTGAGCCGGCTCCCCCTCGGTGAACAGGATCTGTCCCTTCTCCAACCGCAGGTCGAACACGCTGGCGCGGATGCGCTCCAGCACTCGGGCGTCGAGGTCCTGAAAATAGGGGATGGCTTTCAACTGCCTTGGCAGCATGGCCATTCCTATCGAAGCGAAAGAGACGTGCCCCGCCCCTTCCGCTAACCCGCGGGGCCGTACCGTTTCGTGGGCTGGCGGGAGCCCGGAGAACCGGCTGATGCGCTAGGGTCTGGAAGAGGCCGCAGGCCGAAGGCCCGCCGCGGGCCAGTGCATGAAGAAAGGGTGAAGTTCCAGCTTCGTTCCATCCGTCTTCTTGTTGTATTCTTCGACCAAGCCTTCGGCTTGGCGGAGGAAGGCGGGGTCCCACAGTTCCAGACGGAAGCCGAGGTTGTCGGAGAACTCGCCGAGCGCCTTCCATCCGATATGAAGGCCGAACAGCTTTTGTGGGGCCGCGATGCGCTGGGGCAGCGTTGAAGGAACGTATCTCCCCCTGGTGAAGTTCCAGGCGATCTTCGAGGTGTACTCCGGGCCGAAGTGTTTCTTCACCAACTCCTCAACGAGTCCCGGCTTGACCCCGAACCCTTTCTGTAGCTCGGCCATCGCGCTCCTCTGTCTTAGGAAGCCGACACAGGGCCACCCGCTCCCGGCGGTCCACAGACGACGCTTGCATTGCCTTGGGAAAGTTGGCCAGCCAACCATTTATGCTTTTACCGTAATCGGAGGAAATCTGCAAGAACATGCTTCAGAAGGAACGGGATTACAGGCTGACCCCTGATAGCTAGACGCCTGCCTTCTGTGAGGCGGGCCTCCAGGAGTGAATCATGAACGTCGTCATCATCACGCGTGAAAATGTGGGGCGAGTGACCCGCTGGCGGGGTGAGCGGAGCGGGACGCATACCTACCTCCAGGTCCTGATGGATGGCGAGTGGTGTCAGGTCGTCGTGACGAGGAGTGATCCCGCCTGTTTGCCGCCACGCAGCCTCCGCCTGAAGGTAGGGGAATACGTCTGGCATCCCCCACGACAGCGATAGCCGTGCGCCCACTGGGTGGCGACAGCGAGGCGTGACCCTATGATCTCTTCGGCCTCGCTGTCGCTGCCGGGCAGGGCCTACTGGTCAGGGATGCCTGACGTCCATGACGGCCCCAGAAAGCGACCACGCGACATCCCCGGAAACTCAAGCCTTTTTCAAGTCTGACAGTTACTTACCCCACTGACTGAGACTCCGCACGTTTCCGCACCCACCCCCCGTTTTCTGCCCACCACCGGTCAGAAATTTGGTCAGAAATCCGTCGCCATTCGCCGCCGTGAGGTTTGCGAAAGTAAGCCTCTAATCATACAGTCTCAGACATGAAGATCATCCGTCGTCTCCGCCAAGAACGAGGCCTCTCGATTCGTAAGCTGGCGAAGAGGGCCGGCCTCCACTGGACCACCATTTGGAAGATCGAGAAGGCCGGCCGGATCCCCACCCTCGTGACTCTCAACAAGCTGGCGAAGGCCTTGCGCGTGCCCCTGGCCAATCTGCTGACCGGTCCGCCCCAGTAGGCGGCTAGTCCTGATGCGATGCAAGGAGATGCAACTATGGCCACCGTTCAACGACAGATCCGCTACCTCACGACCGAAGAACTCATCCGCCTCCGCCGCCACGTTGAAGCTGGGGCGCTTCAAGCGCG
>CAZXXV010000265.1:0-6656 GCA_964644725.1 uncultured bacterium | reverse complement strand
TTACGACCGCCTCACCCAGGGGATGTTCTGACCCCCGCTCCAGCGATGCCGCCAGCCGCAGCAACTCTGCTGCAATTGCGGATTGCGGATTGCGGATTGCGGATTTCTTCCCCTCCTCTTCCGCATTCCGCATTCCGCATTCCGAATTCCGCAATGCCTCTGCCCCCTGGCAGAGGATGTCCGTGACCTCCGGCTGGCCCTTGGTCAACGTGCCGGTCTTGTCGAAGACGATCGTCCGGATCTTGTGGGCCGTCTCCAGGCTCTCGCCACTGCGGATCAGGATCCCATGCTCGGCCCCCTTGCCCGTCCCCACCATGATGGCAGTAGGCGTGGCGAGGCCCAGGGAGCAAGGGCAGGCGATGATCAGGACCGCCACGAAGTTCAGCAGGCCGAAGAGGAACGACGGGCGGGGTCCGAAGGCCCACCAGATGATGAAGGTCAGGACCGCGATCCCGATGACTGTCGGGACGAAGATGCTGGCCACATAGTCGGCCATGCGCTGGATGGGCGCCTTGGAACCCTGGGCCTCTTCCACCAGCCGGATGATCTGGGCCAGCACGGTATCCTTCCCCACCCTGGCGGCCTCGAACTTGAACGTCCCGGTCTTGTTCAGGGTGGCGCCGATCACCTGGTCGCCCGACCGCTTCTCCACCGGAAGGCTTTCGCCCGTGAGCATGGACTCATCCACGGCCGAGGCCCCCTCGCGTACCACCCCATCCACCGGCACTTTCTCTCCGGGGCGTACGATCACCAGGTCGCCGATCCGGACCTCCTCCACGGGGATGTCCATCTCCTCACCGTTCCGGATGACCCGAGCCGTCTTCGCTTGGAGGCCCATCAGGCGCTTGATCGCCTCGCTCGTCCGGCCCTTGGCAATCGCCTCCAAGAGGCGGCCCAACAGGATCAAGGTGATGATCACCGCCGCCGTGTCAAAGTATACCGCCGGCGCAATCCCACGCGCCCGGAAGAACCCCGGCGCCACAGTCATGGCCAGGCTGTACAGGTACGCGGATGAGGTCCCCACGGCGATCAGCGTATTCATATCCGAGGTCCTGTGCCTGAGCGCGGCCCAGAAGCCTCGATAGAACTGGAATCCCACCCAGAACTGCACCGGGCTCGTGAGGAGCAAGAGGACCCAGAAGCTCCGGAGGAACTGGGGAACCCAGGGGAACCACCCGGGGAAGCTGCCCAAGACGACAGGCACCGTCAGGAGGATGCCCGCAGTCAGCTTCGCCTTGAGGGCCCGAATCTCTCGCTCGCGAGCCGCCTTCTCGTGATCACCTGGATGTGCCCCCTCGGCCACTTCCAGCGGCTCGTACCCGACGTCACGGATGGCGCGGCGCAGATCCTGGAGCGTGGTGGTCGCGGGAAGAAACTCCACCGTCGCGGCATTGGTCGCCAGGTTCACGGTCGCCGACACCACGCCCGGGGTGTGATTCAAGGCCCCCTCGATGGTCGCCACGCAGGATGCGCAGGAGATCCCGCTGATAGGGATCGTCGCTTTCTCCACCAGCGGGGTGTATCCGCTCCCCGCGACCGCCTTCACCAGAACCGACGGCCCGACCTGCTTTGGATCGTAGTGGATGGTGCCGCGCTCGGCCGCCAGGTTCACCACGGCCTTCCGCACCCCGGGCACGGCCGCCAGGGCCGCTTCCACGACCGAGACGCACGAGGCGCAGCTCATCCCATGGATGCCGATGTCAATCCGGGCGGACGAAGCGCCAGTTGGCAGGGACGATCCTGCGGACGCCTCGGCGGAGGCGGCACCCCCGAACTGGCCGATCTGGATAACGGTCGACGCTTCCCCGCTGCCGCCATTCCCGTACTTCTCCGGGGCGGCGTCGAACTTCTCCTTGCAACTGACCGCACAGAAGTAAATCGTCCGGCCGTTATGGCGGCTGGTTGCCGCGGCGTCGGCTTCGTCTATCGTCATCCCACACACGGGGTCGCGAACCATCTTGGGTGTCCTCCCACTTGCTTCACTCTCACGTCGCTTCCGACCGGACAAGCCCCAGGCGGGGCAAGAACCACTCCCCGGCCCTGGAGTCGAACCGCACCCGGGGCGCCTGGACCCGCTGTGTCCGACGGATTCCCTTTCAGCGCGCCGTGAACCCACCGTAGCGGGAACAGACCTCGATGAGCTCTTCGATCTTCCGGGCCCGCTGCCTCTCCGTCCCTGCTTTCACGCTGTCCACCACGCAACTCTCGATGTGCCGTGCCAGCAGGATCTTGGAGACCTGCTCCAGCGCACCCTGAATGGCCGAGACCTGGAGCATGATGTCTACGCAGTACTTGTCCTCCTCGATCATCCGCTGGACGCCCTGGATCTGCCCCTCGATACGCCGGAGCCGCGCCAGCGCCCGGTGCTTCGTCTCTGCATCCATCATCGCCCTGAACCCTCCTGCGGACAATTACTATACCCTGGTAGGGTATATACCATGCTGGCATCCCCCTGTCAACTCCGAGTCCCCCCGCAGCTGGACTGGAAGACGAATCGATCCGGTCAAGGCTTCCCGCTGCGCAACGCGGGCACGGAGCGCCCACAGCGCATGGGTACTGCCCCTCGATGACACCGATCTTGCCGTCGGTCAGAAGGAAGGAGAAGCAAAACCCCGGCGGGGCAACGCCACCCCGCCGGGGTTGGGAAGGAATGAGGCTAGGCACCTACGCCCGGGGAAGCCGGGCGGTTTCTCGCTGCGAGATTACAGGGCGACCACGAGGCCCCAGGCCAGGCTCAGGAGTGCTGCCAGCAGGAGAAGGACATATTCCGAACGCATCAGCTCACCGCGCATGTCCCCGCCCCTATCGTCCACGCGTCAGGCGGGAATGGGCGCGGGACTTCGATCGAATCCCATCCGGCGGCAGGTGCCAGTAGGCCACCCACGGCCGCTCGGACTCCGCGGGGGCCACGCGGACGGGCAGCTCTATCTCTAGATCAAACGCCTCCGCCTCGGCCTCCGCCAACTCCTCCAAGAGCTGCAACTCCTGATCGGGTGACCACGCCTCCGTTTCCTTGAGCATCACCATACCTCCTTGCCACACCGGCAACGGGATCGAGCGGGGCCTAAGCCCTCGCTGTTATCAACGACTGTGCCGAGCCGACATGGGCGGGCTCAGCACGTAGACGTTCAGGAGCAGACGATGACTGGCGAAGCCAGCTTCACAGTTCGGTTTCCGCCACCTCCGTCCCACTAGGGCCGCCTCTCAGTGAAGATGCGCCGCAGGAATCATGCGGCGAATGGATCGCAGCTACTTGGCCACGACCGGTCGATTCGCCTCCATCCCGTACAACAAGGACAGGAGGCGCATTCGATGGTCTTCCTCGTCAGCACGCAGGCTTTCCAGCAGGCTCAGCAGTTCCTCCCGATCCGCGCCCTTGGCCAGGCGGCCGAGGAAGCTCTGCGATTGCTCTTCTTCCATGACCAGTCGAAGGATGGCCTCTTCAGTCTGAGGAAGCTGGTCGGGGAGGTCCGTGAAGGGAAGCGTGAGATCCAATTGCGCCAGCCAGTCGTCGGCCAGGCCATCCATGAGGCTAACCAGCGTCAAGAGGTGCTTCAACTCGTCCAGGGCGAGCTGATTGTAAAGATGCTTGGCCTTGGGATCGGTGCAGGCCTGGGCTGCGGCCGCCAGTCGAGCGAAGGACATCTTCTCCTTTGCTATGGCTAACAGGAAGATGTCCATCTCGCTCCGAGGAAACGTCGTTTCCATTCGTCCCCCGTCACCCCGCCCAAAGGTGTCAAGATGGCAGTGCGGTGCTGAACAAGGAGGTCAAGCGGACGGGTCAACTTCCCTCTGGGGGAGCAAGGCGGGTGCCACGGCCTAGCAATGAAGACCCGCAAGTGAGAGACGTGCAAGCACCTTATTTCTCAAGCAGTTCAGCCTTTGTGTATTTGTCGCATTGGACAGACAACCGGGCCTCCAAGCAAACAATGGGACGCGATTGTGCCAAGGAGCACCGGCGTCTGTGCCAAAACGCTCACTCAACCATCCTGACGCGGCAGCATGGGGGAGAATGCATTTCCCGTCGAATCTTTTGGAGACCTTGTTTGTTGACGTGAATGTGAGAGTCGTCGGGACGTTCGCTCTTTGATTCCGGACTGTTGCTGTGCTAGATTGGCAGGACAAACAGACCTATGGCTTTTCTGGAGGCTCGTGTGCGATCTCTCAGTCGGCCTTTCGTTTCAGTCGTCCTGCTGGCACTTCTCCTTGTGCACAGCCGCGTCGCAGCGCCGGCGTCCGTTCCGGAAGACATTCGCCTCCCCATCACCGAGCACACGCTAAAAAATGGAATGCGATTCCTGATCGTGGAGCGGCGCGATTCGCCGACCTTCGCCGCCTATCTCCGCTTCATGGTGGGGAGCGCCAATGAGGTACCAGGACAGAGGGGACTGGCCCACTTGCTCGAGCACATGATGTTCAAGGGCACGACCCTTTTCGGCACACTGGACCCGGAGCAGGAACTGCCCATCCTGCAGAGAATTGACGCAGAGTACCAGGCCCTCCAGGCCGAGAAGGCCAAAGCGCGCCTGCCCGGCGGGAGGCCGGATCCCACGGCTGTGGCAGCCCTGGAAAAAGACATCGCAACCCTGGAGGCCGAGGCGAAGCAGTTCATCGTGCGGAATGAGCTGTGGGAGATCTACCGGCGGAACGGGGGCGTCCGACTGAACGCCTCCACATCCCGCGAGGGCACGCAGTACTTCGTGAGCCTCCCCAACAATCGGCTGGAACTGTGGGCCTTTTTGGAATCGGACCGGATGCGGAACCCCGTGTTCCGCGAATTCTACACCGAGCGGGAAGTCGTGCAGGAGGAGCGGCGGCAACGGGTGGACACGAATCCGCGGGGACAACTGACGGAGGCCGCGTTGGCCACAGCCTTCATCGCCCTCCCCTACCGCCATCCCGTCATCGGCTGGCCGGGCGAACTGGAAAACCTCACCCGTCCCCAGGCGCGCGAGTTCTTCCGCACGTATTACGCGCCGAACAATGCCCTGGCCGTTCTCGTGGGGGACCTGGATCCGGCCGAGGTCATCCGGACGGTGGAGCGCTACTTTGGAAGCATCCCGGCCCAGCCCATCCCGCCACCGCTTCCGCTGGAGGAACCTCCCCAGCCCGGTGAGCGCCGCATCCGGGTCGAGTTCCCTGCGGAGCCGCAACTGCTCATGCTCTACCGCATCCCGCCCATCGGCCACCCGGACATGCATGCCCTCAGCGTCCTGGGGTCACTCCTGGGGGATGGCCGCTCGTCCCGGCTCTACAAGCGTCTGGTGGAGGAGCGGCGACTGGTCACGAGCATCGCGGCCGGACCCTGGTTCTTGCGATACGCCGGACTCTTCACGATCCAGGCGACGCCGCGGGCCCCCCACACTCTGGAAGAGGTCGAGGCGACCGTGGAGGAAGAACTCCAGCGCGCACAGGCGGAGTTGCCGACGCCGCGAGAGCTGACGAAAGTCCGCAACCAGATGGAGGTCAGCGCCGTGCGGGGCTTGGCCAGCAATGGCGGGCTGGCCTCCCAACTGGGAGAGGCGTGGGCACTCACCGGCGACTGGCGCTTTGCCTTCGAGGAGCGGAAGAAGATCCAGGCCGTCACGGCGGAAGAAGTCGTCGCCGCGGCCAGGCGGTACCTTCTTCCCCGACAGCGCACCGTGGCCTGGCTGGTCCGAGGGCAGGCTCCCGTGTCCCGCCCCCCGGTGGGCCGCCCCGGCAGCGGGTTGCAACCCTGGGACACCAATTGATGCGGTGCCTGGTTGCCCGATTGCCGGGTACCCTCTGGGTGCGCCTGATTGCCGTCGCTCTTCAACCCTGGGAGAGCAATTGATGCCTCGCCGGCTGCCACGTTTGGCATTCCTGACTGCCCTCGTCGTCCCGACTCTGCTCCTGTTGAGCTGCGCGACCGACGCGCCCTCCAAGCATGGCCCGCGCCAGTCCCCAGGGTCGGAGCTGGTGCGTCGGATGGCCGTCCCGCCGCTCCAGGTCACGATCCCCCGGGTGGGCCGCGAAGTGGAACGGCGCGTCCTCGCGAATGGCATCGTCCTGTATCTGGTAGAGGACCACTCGCTCCCCGTACTGGACGCGTACGCCGTGTTTCGCGCCGGCAGCCTGTACGAGCCGACCGCGCGGCCCGGCGTAGCCCGATTCACCGCCTCCCAGCTCCGCAACGGCGGAACCACCCACCTTGCCGCCGAGGCCCTGAACGAGGAGCTGGAGGTGCTGGGCGCCTCCATCGAGGCGTCCGCCTCGGCCGAGGCCATCTCGTTGACCCTGAGCGCCCTTGCCAAGGACACCGATCTGGCCCTGCAGCTCTTCACCGAGGTGATTCGCCAGCCGGCCTTTGATGCGAGACCCCTTCAGACGTCCAAGGGGCGCGTGGTCGAGGACCTGCGCCGATTGGCCGACAATCCCGCGCAGCTACTGTCGCGCGAATTCACCCGGACGCTCTACACCGAGGCGCACCCCTTGGGGCGTCCCCTGACGCCTGCCCAGGTGGAGGCCATCCAGCCCGAGGACCTGCAGGCCCATTCCCGTCGCCTCGTTCATCCGAATAACATGATGCTGGCCGTGGTGGGTGACTTCCGCCGGGAAGAGATGGCATTGAAGATCCAGGCCCTCTTCAGCGACTGGCCGTCGAGCCCCCTCGACCTCCCGTCACCTCCCGAGGT